>NZ_JBHTMU010000062.1:0-12751 GCF_042679605.1 Litorisediminicola beolgyonensis | reverse complement strand
TCACCGGGTCACCGGGTCACCGGGTCACCGGGTCACCGGGTCACCGGGTCACCGGGTCACCGGGTCACCGGGAGGCAAGCGTCGATCCGCTCTCTGGACAAGCCCCCGGCCCAGCACGGATAACGAGGCGATGGATCTCGATGCCCGCTACCCGGCCCTTTCGGACCTGCGCACCCGCGCGCGGCGCCGCCTGCCGCATTTCGTCTGGGAGTATCTCGACAGCGGCACCGGCAGCGAAACCGCGCAGGCGCGCAACCGCGACGCCCTCGACAGGGTCCTTTTCCTCCCCGCGGTTCTCCGTGGCGAGGTCGCCCCCGACCTCGCCACCCGGTTCCTCGGCACCGACCACACCCTGCCCTTTGGGGTCGCGCCCGTCGGCATGTCCGGCCTGATCTGGCCCCGTGCCGAGGCGCATCTCGCCCGCGCCGCGACCGAGGCCGGCCTGCCCTACACGCTCTCGACCGTCGCCGCCGCCACCCCCGAAGAGATCGGCCCCCTGACGAACGGTCGCGGCTGGTACCAGCTCTACCCGCCCCGCGACGAGGAGGTGCGCCTCGGCATGCTCCGCCGCATCCGCGACAGCGGGTTCTTGACCCTCGTGCTGACCGTCGACGTGCCGGTCGCCTCGCGCCGCGAACGGCTCCTGCGCTCGGGTCTCACCCAGCCGGTCACGCTGACGCCGAGGCTTCTGGCGCAAGTGGCGCGCCGTCCGGCCTGGGCTCTCGGGATGGCGCGCGAGGGGCTGCCGCGAATGCGCACGCTCACGCCCTACACCGAGACCGGCAAGAGCCTGTCCTCGACCGCCCATGTCGGCTACCTGCTCCGCATCGCGCCCGATTGGGACTATCTCCGCTGGCTCCGCGACCGCTGGCAGGGACCGCTCGTGGTCAAGGGCGTCCTGACCCCTGAGGACGCCGCGCGGCTCGAACGCGAAGGCGTCGACGCGGTCTGGGTCTCGAACCATGCCGGGCGGCAATTCGACGGCGCACCCGCCGTCGCCCGCTGCCTGCCCGCGATCCGCGCCGCCTGCGACCTGCCGCTTCTCGCCGATGGCGGCGTCGAGGGCGGGCTCGACATCCTTCGCCTCATCGCACTCGGGGCCGATCTGGTGATGCTCGGCCGCCCCGTCCACATGGCGCTGGCCGCGCTCGGCCCCCGAGGCCCGTCGCACCTGATCGAGACGCTCCGCCGCGACCTCATCGCCAATCTCGGCCAGCTCGGCGTCGCGCGACCTGCCGAATTGCGCGGAACCGCCCGGGTTTCGGGCAGGTCCGACCCACCCGGTCCGGCAGGCTGATCCTATCCACCCTGCCGAGTTGTGGACCGTCCCGATGCAGCCTAGGCTTCCCGTGTCCACAGGCTCCCAGGAAAGACCACAATGCCCGAATTTCAGAAAATCCTCATTGCCAACCGCGGCGAGATCGCGATCCGGATCATGCGGGCGGCGAACGAGATGGGGAAAAAGACGGTCGCGGTCTTCGCCGAGGAGGACAAGCTGGGGCTCCATCGCTTCAAGGCCGATGAAAGCTACCGGATCGGCGCGGGGCTCGGGCCGGTGGCCGCCTATCTCTCGATTGACGAGATCATCCGGGTCGCCAAGGAATCCGGCGCCGACGCGATCCATCCGGGCTACGGGCTCCTGTCCGAGAACCCCGATCTCGTCGATGCCTGCGACCGCGCCGGCATCACCTTCATCGGCCCCAAGGCCGAGACCATGCGCGCGCTCGGCGACAAGGCCAGCGCCCGGCGCGTGGCGATCGCCGCGGGCGTGCCGGTGATCCCGGCGACCGAGGTCCTGGGCGACGACATGGACGCGATCCGCGCCGAGGCCGCCGAGATCGGCTACCCGCTGATGCTCAAGGCCTCCTGGGGCGGCGGCGGGCGCGGCATGCGCCCGATCCTGAGCGAAAAGGAACTGGCCGAGAAGGTCGCCGAAGGCCGCCGCGAGGCCGAGGCCGCCTTCGGCAATGGCGAGGGCTATCTCGAGAAGATGATCACCCGCGCCCGCCATGTCGAGGTGCAGATCCTCGGCGACAAGCACGGCAATATCTACCATCTCTACGAGCGCGACTGCTCGGTCCAGCGCCGCAACCAGAAGGTCGTCGAACGCGCCCCCGCCCCCTATCTCAGCCCTGCCCAGCGCGAGGAGATCTGCGAGTTGGGGCGCAAGATCTGCGCGCATGTGAATTACGAATGCGCGGGCACCGTCGAGTTCCTGATGGATATGGAGACGGGCAAGTTCTACTTCATCGAGGTCAACCCCCGCGTCCAGGTCGAGCACACCGTGACCGAAGAGGTCACCGGCATCGACATCGTGCAGGCGCAGATCCTCGTGGCCGAGGGCAAGAGCCTCGCCGAGGCCACCGGCAAGGCCAGCCAGTATGACGTGCAGCTCAATGGCCATGCGCTCCAGACCCGGATCACCACCGAGGATCCGACCAACAACTTCATCCCCGATTACGGCCGCATCACCGCCTATCGCTCGGCCACCGGCATGGGCATCCGGCTCGACGGCGGCACGGCCTATGCGGGCGGCGTGATCACCCGCTTCTACGACTCGCTCTTGGTCAAGGTAACGGCTTGGGCGCAGACCCCCGAAAAGGCGATCAAGCGGATGGACCGCGCGCTGAGGGAGTTCCGCATCCGCGGTGTCTCGACCAATATCGAGTTCGTCGAGAACCTGCTCCAGCACCCGACCTTCCTGTCGAACCAGTACACCACCAAGTTCATCGACGAGACGCCCGAGCTCTTCAACTTCGCGCCCCGGCGCGACCGCGGCACCAAGGTCCTGACCTATATCGCCGACATCACCGTGAACGGGCATCCCGAGACCGCCGGGCGACAGATGCCGCTCGCCGATCTCAAACCCGCCCGCACGCCGAAGCTCCGCGCCGAGACGCCGCCCGCGGGCACCCGACAGCTTCTCGACGAGAAGGGCCCGCAGGCGGTGGCCGACTGGCTCGCCGCGCAGGAGCGCTTGCTGATCACCGACACCACCATGCGCGACGGCCACCAGTCGCTTCTGGCCACGCGGATGCGCTCGATCGACATGATCAAGGTCGCCCCCGCCTATGCCGCGAACCTCTCCGGCCTCTTCTCGGTCGAATGCTGGGGCGGCGCGACCTTCGACGTGGCCTACCGCTTCCTGCAGGAATGCCCTTGGCAGCGGCTCCGCGACATCCGTGCCAAGATGCCCAACGTGATGACGCAGATGCTGCTGCGGGCCTCGAACGGGGTGGGCTACACCAACTATCCCGACAACGTGGTGCAGTTCTTCGTCAAGCAGGCCGCCGAGAGCGGCGTCGACGTGTTCCGCGTCTTCGACAGCCTCAACTGGGTCGAGAACATGCGCGTCGCGATGGATGCGGTGATCGACGCGGGTAAGGTCTGCGAGGGCACGATCTGCTACACCGGCGACATCAACGATCCCGACCGCGCGAAATACGACCTCAAGTATTATGTCGAGATGGGCAAGGCGCTGAAGGGCGCGGGCGCGCATATCCTCGGCCTCAAGGACATGGCGGGCCTTCTGAAACCCGCCGCCGCCGGGCCACTGATCCGCGCCCTGAAGGAGGAGGTCGGGCTGCCGATCCATTTCCACACCCACGACACCTCGGGCGCTTCGATCGCCACGGTCATGGCCGCCGCCAACGCGGGCGTCGACGCGGTCGACGCGGCGATGGACGCGCTCTCGGGCAACACCTCGCAGCCGACGCTCGGCTCCATCGTCGAGGCGCTGCGCTTCACCGAGCGCGACACCGGGCTCGATATCTCGGCGATCCGCGAGATCTCGGATTACTGGCAGCAGGTCCGGCTGCAATACGCGGCCTTCGAGAGCGCGATGCAGTCGCCCGCCTCCGAGGTCTATCTCCACGAGATGCCGGGCGGGCAGTTCACCAACCTGCGCGCCCAGGCCCGCTCGATGGGTCTCGAAGAGCGCTGGCCCGAGATCGCGCGCACCTATGCCGACGTGAACCAGATGTTCGGCGATATCGTGAAGGTGACGCCGTCCTCCAAGGTGGTGGGCGACATGGCGCTGATGATGGTCAGCCAGGGCCTCAGCCGCGCCGAGGTCGAGGATCCGAAGAAAGAGGTCAGCTGGCCCGATTCGGTGGTCGACATGATGAAGGGCAATCTCGGCCAGCCCCCGGGCGGCTGGCCCGCGGCGCTGCAGAAGAAGGTCCTGAAGGGGGAGGCGCCGCTCACCGACCGGCCCGGCCAGCACCTGAAGCCCGAGGATATCGAGGCGCGGCGGAGCGAGGTCTCGGCGCTTCTCGACGGCGCGGTGATCGACGACGAGGATCTGAACGGCTACCTCATGTATCCCAAGGTCTTCACCGATTACATGACGCGCCACGCGCTCTACGGACCGGTGCGGACGCTGCCGACGCTGACCTTCTTCTACGGGATGCAGCCGGGCGAGGAGATCACCGCCGAGATCGACCCCGGCAAGACGCTGGAGATCCGCCTGATCGCGGTGGGCGAGACCCAGGACGATGGCGAGGTGCGGGTGTTCTTCGAACTGAACGGCCAACCGCGCACGGTGCGCGTGCCCGACCGCAAGGCCCAGGCCTCGGGCGCGGCGAAGCCCAAGGCCGATCCGACCAATCCGAACCATGTGGGCGCGCCGATGCCGGGCGTGGTCAGCCAGGTGTCGGTCACCGCCGGACAGGAGGTCGCCGAGGGCGACCAGATCCTGGTGATCGAGGCGATGAAGATGGAGACCGGGCTCTATGCCGAGCGCGACGCCAAGGTGAAGGCGGTTCATGTGGTTGTGGGCGGTCAGATCGATTCCAAGGACCTGCTGGTGGAATACGAGGCCTAGCGAAAATCGACCCGATTTTCGCGCGCAATCCGGACCGGATTGCGTGCGGATTTCGGTTCGAAATCCGTGTCGGGAGAGGACGAGATGTCGCGACTGAAGATCACTGCCGCCGAGATGGTCGCCGAGGCCCGCTCGCAGATCCCCGAGCTGACCGCGGCCGAAGCGCTGCCGCTCGCCGATGACCCGGACACGGTCATCGTCGATATCCGCGACATCCGCGAGCGCGCGAAGACCGGCTGGATTCCCGGCTCGGTCCACGCACCCCGCGGCATGCTCGAGTTCTGGGTCGATCCCGAAAGCCCCTATCACAAGCCGGTCTTCGCCCAGCCCGGGAAAACCTACGTCTTTCACTGCGCCTCGGGCTGGCGCTCGGCGCTGGCGGTGTTCCAGCTCCAGAAGATGGGGTTCGAGGCGAGCCACATCTCGGACGGCTTCACCGGCTGGGTCGCCGCCGGAGGCCCCGTCACCGACGAGGAAACCGGCCGCTGAGCCTGCCCGTCTCGGGCCTCTTCGCCGCGCTGCTGGCACTCCTGTTCGTCGCGCTCTGGCTGCGCGTCGTGGCTCGGCGCCGCGCGGCAGTCGTGGCGCTTGGGACCGGCGGCGACGGCATCCTCGAGGCGCGGATCCGCGCGCAGGGCAAGGGCGCCGAATACGCGCCGATGGGCCTCATCCTTCTCGAACAGAGCGAGCCAACGGCGCCTCGACCATCGCGCTCCATGCCCTCGGGCGTCTCCTCATAACCGGCCGCCTGCTGCACGCTGTGGCCCTGGCGAGGCGCGATCTGTGCTTGCGCGTCACAGGTATGGCGCTCACCTTCCTCATGCTCCTCTTCGCCGCCACCGGCCTTCTCGCCCACGCGCTGATCTGAGCGCGACGCGGCGGGTGCGAAAAAACCGAAAATTCCGCTTGCAGGCCCTGCCGTGATTTTCTACATCCCGCACACCCAACGGAATGCGGGCGTAGCTCAGGGGTAGAGCATTACCTTGCCAAGGTAAGGGTCGTGAGTTCGAATCTCATCGCCCGCTCCAATGGGACCAGACCGATGGCGTCGCGGGCGTAGCTCAGGGGTAGAGCATTACCTTGCCAAGGTAAGGGTCGTGAGTTCGAATCTCATCGCCCGCTCCATCGGTTCTCCACCGCATCTGTCGGTTTCCAGTCACATCCCCGCACGGTCGCGCCGCCCCGCGCACTCGGGCGTTGCGCCGCCGCCGGTCGCTCCATCGGGCTTTCCAAGCGCAACTCGTCTCTCTCGATCAATTCCGGCCCGAGCGCTACCTCGCCGCCGATGACTGGATGATGCGGCAGGGCTTCCTGAACCAGGAGGATGCGTTCCGTCACCAGCGCGTGGTGATGACGCTGCTCCTCGGCAAGCGCGTGGTGTCGCGGGGCCGGGCGTCGGTCTGGCTCAGCTACTTCCTGCTCCTTGGCGCGGGTTTCATGGTGATCGAGATCGCGATGATCCAGCGGGCGGGGCTGCTCTTCGGCAATCCCGGCCTGTCGATCGCGGTGGTGCTCTGCCTCGTGATCCTGTCGACCGGCCTCGGCGCGCTCCTGAGCGAGAAGACCTTCGCGCGCGGATGGACGATCCGCCAGGTGGCGCTGGGTGTCGCGGGCTATGGGCTGATCCTCGGCCTGGTGTCCGAGACGCTCCTCGCCTCCGCGCTCGGTGCGCCGCTGCCGGTGCGGCTGGCGGTCGTGGCGCTGGTGATCGTGCCGGGCGGGCTGATCATGGGGCAGCTCTTCCCGCAAGGCCTGGCCCGCGCCGGGACCGAGGATCGCTCGCTCGCGCCCTGGGCCTGGGGCATCAACGGCGCGATGAGCGCCGCGGCCGCAGGGATCGCGCCGCTGATCGCGCAGGCGGCGGGGTTCACCGCGCTGTTCGTCCTGGGCGCAGGCCTCTACGCGCTCGCCGCGCTCCTGCCGGTGGAGCGGCGGGTCGCGGTCGAGGACGCGCTGCCGGACGCGGCTGAATAGGACCGGGCGACACCCGTCGCACCGTCCCGCAGCGGCGACGGCGTCGCGGGCTCAGAACGCCTTGAAGGTCAGCGTGGTCAGCGACCGCTCGAGGCCGGGGATGTCGAGAAGCCGCTCGTTGATGTAATGGCCGACATCCTCGCCCTCGGGGATATAGGCCTTCATCAGGAGGTCCCACTCGCCGCTCGTCGAGTAGAGCTCGGAATGGATCTCGCGCAGCGCGATCTCCTCTGCGACGCGGTAGGTGTGGCCGGGGGTGCAGCGGATCTGGACGAAGACGCAAGGGGTCATTCTCGGACGCTCCTGGAGGACTGACGGGCGCGACGCTGGCACAGCCGGGCCACGGTGGCAAGCGGACCGGGCCAGCGCGGCAGCGCGTCACCGGGCCGTCCGGGCCACGGCCCGGGCGCTTGGCTCCCCTGCCCCCTTGGACTTCGCACGCCCCACCCCTATACCGGCGGCGAACAGGAGACATGGAGAGCGCCGATGCGCCGCGCCACCCTCACCCGCAAGACCGCGGAGACCGATATTTCCGTCGAGATCGATCTCGACGGCACCGGCACCTACGACAACCGGACCGGTGTCGGCTTCTTCGATCACATGCTCGACCAGCTTGCCCGGCACGCGCTGATCGACATGACCATCCGCTGCGACGGCGACACCCATATCGACGACCATCACTCGGTCGAGGACGTGGGCATAGCACTCGGCCAGGCGCTCTCGCAGGCGCTCGGCGACAAGCGCGGCATCCGCCGCTACGGCGCCTGCCTGCTGCCGATGGACGACGCGCTGGTGCGCGCCGCGCTCGACCTCTCGGGCCGGCCCTATCTCGTGTGGAACGTCGAGATGCCGACCGCCAAGATCGGCGGCTTCGACACCGAGCTCGTGCGCGAGTTCTTCCAGGCGGTCTCGACCCATGGCGGCATCACGCTGCATGTGGATGCGCTGCACGGGATCAACTCCCACCACATCGCCGAGGCCGCCTTCAAGGCGGTCGCCCGCGCTCTCCGCGAGGCGGTCGAGACCGATCCGCGGAAATCCGACGCCATTCCCTCGACCAAGGGCACGCTCTGAGACCATGCTGACGGCAATCATCGACTACGAAAGCGGCAACCTGCATTCCGCCGACAAGGCGTTTCGCAAGATGGCCGTTGAGACCGGCGCGGGCGAGGTGGTCGTCACCTCCGAGGCCGAGACCGTGGCGCGCGCCGACCGGATCGTGCTGCCCGGCGACGGCGCATTCCCGGCCTGCGCCGCGGCGCTCAAAGCCACCGGCGGCGTCTACGAGGCGATGGTCGAGGCGGTGACCCGGAAGGGCCGTCCCTTCATGGGCATCTGCGTCGGCATGCAGCTCATGGCGCGCAAGGGCCACGAATATGCCGAGACCGACGGGCTGGGCTGGATCGACGGCGAGGTGATGAAGATCGTGCCCTCGGACCCGTCGCTCAAAGTGCCGCATATGGGCTGGAACGATCTGATCATCGACCACCCTCATCCGGTGCTCGACGGCATCCAGAGCGGCGATCACGCCTATTTCGTGCATTCCTACCAGATGCGCATGGCCGATCTCGAACAGCGCATAGCACGGGTCGATTACGGCGAGGACGTCACCGCCATCGTCGCCTCGGAGACCCGCGTGGGTCTGCAATTCCATCCGGAGAAATCGGGGCCGACCGGGCTGCGCATGATCGCGAACTTCCTCGGCTGGACCCCGTGAGAGACGCGAGCGTTCAGAAATTTATCTAAATTTCTGAACGCTGTGGCGCCCGGTGAGGCTCCAGAAATTTAATTAAATTTCTGGAGCGCCGCGCGGGCTGTGCCGCGCCGGTCTTACTGGACCCGGCTCCAGGTCTGGCTGGAGCACAAAAGCCCGCCCGCCACGCAGCCCGAGAGCTTCAGCGTGTTGCCGCTGAGCTGCATCTTGCCGAGATAGACCTTGTCGTTCGACGGCCGCCAGACCTTGCCCTCGTACTTGCCCGAGCCTTGCGGGACCATGTTGATCACCAGCACCTTGCCGAGATTGGGCGAGCTGTATTCGCCCGAGCCGTTGAAGGTGCGGTCGATGGTCCCGCAGACCATGTCGCCGCAGGGTTTCATGCCGACATAGGCGTAGGAGCCGTCATCCGCTTCGGTTTTCCAGGTGCCGAGCACCGGGTCCGCGCTGGCCGCGCCCGCGGCCAGAAACAGGCCTGCGAGGGCCAGGGTCAGTCGCTTCATCTCGTCCATCCTCCCGTTCGAGATCGTCGCGCGCAGCTTCACTCCGGAAAACCGCGCCGATCAAGACTGACGCTGGGTCGCGTTGCATGTGCCGCTCCGTCATGGCAAAGCGGCGCCCATCCCCGCCCCCGACCGGAGCCCGCGCGCATGATCCTCTACCCTGCCATCGACCTCAAGGACGGCCAGGCCGTGCGGCTCCTGCGCGGCGACATGGAGGCCTCGACGGTCTTCAACGACGACCCCGCGGCGCAGGCCCAGGCTTTCGTCGAGGCGGGCTGCGCCTGGCTGCATCTCGTCGATCTGAACGGCGCCTTCGCGGGCCGCCCCGTCAATGCCGATGCGGTCGAGGCGATTCTCGCCTCGGTGGACGTGCCCGCGCAGCTCGGCGGCGGCATCCGCGACATGGCCACCATCGAGGCCTGGCTCGAGAAGGGGCTCGCCCGGGTGATCCTCGGGACCGTGGCGGTGGAAAACCCCGCGCTGGTGCGCGAGGCGGCGGCGGCGTTCCCGGGCCAGGTCGCGGTCGGCATTGACGCGCGCAAGGGCCGCGTCGCGACCAAGGGCTGGGCGGAAGAGACCGACGTGACGGCGACCGATCTTGCCCGAAGCTTCGAGGACGCGGGCGTGGCGGCGATCATCTACACCGATATCGACCGCGACGGCGCGATGGGCGGCCCGAACGTCCCCGCGACCGAGGCGCTGGCCCGCGCCGTGGAAATCCCGGTGATCGCGTCGGGCGGGGTCTCGTCCCTGGCCGACCTCGAGGCGCTCAAGGCGACCGGCGTGATCGCGGGCGCGATCTCGGGGCGAGCGCTCTATGACGGCGCGCTCGATCTCCGCGCGGCGCTGGCGGCCCTGGGCTGAGGCGCCCCTGCCCGGCCTCGTCTCTGGTGGAGAGGCCGGGCAGCGTATTTATGAAAAAGAAGAAACGCCAAGGGGCGGAGCGCGCCGGTCTAGCGTCGGCGCCGGGGCGGCGGAGGTTACTCTTCGGCGGTGGCGGCGGTGGTAAATTTCTCCAGCGCGCCGGACATCTTCGCGAGGTATTCGGCATCGCCCGGCACGTCGAGTCCTTCGAAGAGCGTCTCGGGCGTCTCGTAGATCATGTGGGTGCTGCCATCCCCGGCCTGGTAGGTCAGAACCTTCATCGGCAGCGCGAGGCCCGCGCGGATATCGGCCTGCTGCGGCAGCGTACCGAGCTGGGGGTTGCCGAAGATCAGAAGCTCCGACGGCGGCAGCTCCATCCCGGCCGAGGACGCGCCCTCGGCATGGTTGACGCGCGCGAAGACGGTGGCGCCCGCCTCGGTTATGGCGCGTTCCAGCCGGTCGACCGTGTCGGATACGGCATGCGGGCTCATGCGATGGACGGTTTCGGCCAAGGCGGGCCCGGCGGCAAAGGTGGCGGCGAGCGTGATAGCGATCGGGGCGATGCGGGACATGGGGTCTCTCCTCCTGCGGTGACAGGAGGTGAACCGGTGGGCGCGCGCTCCGTTCCACCGGAGCACCGGCTTGTGATCCGGGCCGCGCTTGGGCATATCGGGGCGCAAGCGAGAGGAGCCCGGACCCATGCTCAAGACCCGCATCATCCCCTGTCTCGACGTGGCCGATGGCCGCGTGGTCAAGGGGGTCAATTTCGTCGATCTGCGCGATGCCGGAGACCCGGTCGATGCCGCCCGTGCCTACGACACGGCGGGCGCCGACGAGATCTGCTTTCTCGACATCACCGCCACGCATGAGGATCGCGACACCATCCTCGACGTGGTGACGCGCACCGCCGAGCAGTGTTTCATCCCGCTGACCGTGGGCGGCGGCGTCCGCTCGGTCGACGATGTCAGGAAGCTCTTGCTTGCGGGCGCGGACAAGGTGTCCTTCAATTCCGCCGCCGTGGCAAATCCGGACGTGGTGACCGAGGCCGCCGACCGCTTCGGCAGCCAGTGCATCGTGGTGGCCATCGACGCCAAGACGGTCGAGCCGGGCCGCTGGGAGATCTTCACCCATGGCGGGCGCAAGCCCACCGGCATCGACGCGGTCGAGTTCGCGATGGACATGGCCGCCAAGGGCGCGGGCGAGATCCTCCTGACCTCGATGGATCGCGACGGCACCCGCGCGGGCTTCAACCTGCCCCTGACGCGCGCGATCTCGTCGGCGGTGCCGATCCCGGTGATCGCCTCGGGCGGGGTCGGGACGCTCGATCACCTGGTCGACGGGGTGGTCGAGGGCGGTGCCTCGGCGGTGCTGGCGGCCTCGATCTTCCATTTCGGCGATTATACCATCGCCGAGGCCAAGGCGCATATGGCGGAGGCCGGTATCCCGGTGCGGCTGCAATGACGCTCGACGATCTCGAGGCCGTGGTCGCGGCGCGCGCCGGGGCGGCGCCGTCGGAAAGCTGGACTGCGCAGCTTCTGGCCAAGGGCCCGGAGAAATGCGCCGAGAAATTCGGCGAGGAGGCCATCGAGGCGGTGATCGAAGCGGTCAAGGGCGACCGGGACGCGCTCGCCTCGGAGGCGGCGGACGTGCTCTTTCACCTGCTCGTCATGCTGCGATCCCGCGACGTGCCGCTGTCTGCCGTGATGGAGGTTCTCTCCGCGCGCCAGGCGCAGTCGGGTCTGTCCGAGAAGGCGTCGCGGAAGGACTGATCGCGGCTTTTCGTGTATCGCGACGGGGTACGATGACCGGCCGCGCGCCGGGCTACTCGCCGCGCCGCTTGGCGCGGAGCGTTGGGTCGGCCTCGCGCGGGTCCTCGGGCCAGGGGTGCCGGGGGTAACGCCCGCGCATGTCCTTGCGCACATCCGCGTAGGAGCTGTCCCAGAAGCCGGGAATGTCGAGCGTCACCTGCACCGGTCGGTGCGCGGGCGACAGGAGCGTGACGCGTAAAGGCTGGCCCGCGACGGTCGGGTGGGTGCGCTGACCGAACATCTCCTGCAGGCGCAACGAGATCGCGGGGTGGTCGCCCGAGTAGTCGATGGGCACGCGGCGCCCGAGGGGCGTGGTGAACTGCGCCGGGACCGCCTGATCGAGGGTCTGCATCTGGCCCCAGTCGAGCTGTGCCCGCAGCGCGTCGAGCGGATCGAAGCGCCGCCAGTCCTCGGCGCTGGTGACGCCCGTCAGGAAGGGCAGAAGCCAGTGGTCCAGCGTCTCCATCAGCGCGGGTTCGGAGAGATCCGGCAGATCGTGCCCGCCGGCGCGGGCGAGCGCGACACGGGCGGTGAAGCGGCGCGCGGCATCGGGCAGCGCGAGGCCCAGCTCGCGGACGCCGTCGAGCATCGCGCGCGCGAGGTCTTCCGGCGCGGCGTCGGTCCAGGCGCGGTCGTCGAGCACCAGCGCGCCGAGCCTCTCCTGACGCCGGGCCCGCACCCGCCCGTCGCGTTTCGACCAGTGGCAGGTGGTCTCCCAGCGGATGGCGTCGGCGAAGACCGCGCGCAGATCGCTCTCGGAAATCGCGATGGCCTGGCGGATGCGGGCCTCGCGCGGGTCGCCGTCGCTGTCGGTCACGACCAGAAGCCGCGTGCCCGCCAGGGGATCGTCCGGGGCCAGCGCCGCGCCCTTGCCGCCCGAGAGCAGGTAGCGCGGAGCGTCGCCGGGGCGTCGGAGCGCGATGCGGTCGGGATAGGCGAGAGCCGCGGCGGCGGAGTGGCTGAGGCGCTCGTCGGTCTCGGGCGCCGGGGCGGCCTGTTTCAGGCGCTTGGCCTCGGTCGAGATGCGCGCGAGCGCGGCGCGCTGGAGCGTGTAGGGCCGCTC
>NZ_JBHTMU010000061.1:0-13525 GCF_042679605.1 Litorisediminicola beolgyonensis | reverse complement strand
GCCCGGGCTGGCAGGGGCTCGACCGCGCCACTGGCACCGGGCTCTTCTGGGACGGCGCCGCCTGGACCCCCCTTCGCGCCGCCACCACCGGGCTCGAGGGCGTCGGCATCGGCACCGGCTGGGACGCCACCAACCGGCTGGCGGTGGCGGGCGCGGCGAGCCTCTTCACCCATGCGGGCGGCGGGCACCGGGTCACGGTCAACAAGGCGGCCCCGTCCGAGACCGCGACGCTCCTGTTCCAGACCGGCTGGTCGGGCCGGGCCGAGATCGGGCTCGCGGGATCGGACGCGCTGTCGGTCAAGGTCTCGGAGGACGGCACGGCCTGGACCGAGGCTGTGACCGTGGCCGGGACGGGCGCGGTGGGCATCGGCGTGTCCGCGCCGCAGCGCAGCCTGCATCTGGGCGATGTCCTGCGGCTTGAACCGGGCACGGCCCCGACCAACCCGGCAGCGGGCGATCTTTATTTCGACGCGAGCCTCGGCACGCTCCGCTGCCATGACGGCAGCACCTGGCGCGACCTCTTCTGAGCGCTCCCGGGGGCCTAGCGCGCCCCCGCCTTCACCCAGCCGAGGAAAGCCGCGTCGGCCGAACCCAGCCGCTTGCGGCCGGTCTCGTCCCACCAGGCGGCCCAGGTGGCGGCCAGCGCGTGCACATCCGCGCCGGGACGAAGCGCTTTCGCCGCCTCGAGCGCGGCCTCGGAGGGGCGCGGCGCCCCGGCGCGGCTCACGGCCTGGCGGCGCAGGATCTCGATCACGTCGCCGGGCGCCTCGGTCAGGCGGTACTCGGGCAGGTGGTCCTCGGCGATCATCTTGCGCAGCGCCGCGCGGAACACCCGGACCGGCGCGGTCGAGCCGGATTTCTTGTGCAGCGTCGCCACCGACACCTTCCACGCCGCCTGCCGCCCGCAATGCTTGCGGGCAAGCTCGTAGATCCGCCGCTCCAAGGGCTTTCGCAGCCGGAAGTAATCACGGCTGAGCGTCAGCACCGATTTCGCCAGCACCGCCCGGAAGAGCCAGTCCGAAAGCGTCACCGTCACGCTGATCATCCGCCCGCCGCGGCTCTTGCGGACGATCTCCCAGGCCTCGATCAGGCCGAAGCCGCGCGTGGTCTCGAGCCCGCCGGTGGCGAGATTGGTGGTGATGCGCGTGCCCGCGAGCCGCTCGAAGGCCTCCTTGAGCCGCGCATAAGCATCGCCCGAGGTGTCGCGATTGGTCGCCACAAGCAGGTCATGCGCCCGGAGCTTCAGCGTCCGCGACACCGCGCGGCCGGAATTGAGCCCGGCCATCAGCTGGCTGATGCAGTAGATCAGCACATCCTTGTCGTGGATCGTCGCGCGGCCCTTCACGCTCGGGGTGACCTCGATCGTGGTGCCGTTGTGATCGTAGCTCAGGACCCGCCGGTCGGGCCGGGTCGAGAGCGAGAAGATCGGGTGCTCCATGCTGCCCAGATCGTCCTTGGGGCTGGCGTCGAAGACGTCGGCCACGAAGAAATCCGCCGTCGGATGACGGTCGGGCAAGAGCCCCCCTGCCCCGCTGGCAGCGCTCCCTGTGGTCATGCCTGTCCTCTCGCGGGGGTCTCGGAGACCCCTCTCATGCCTGCTCGATGACCCCTTGGCCGTGACCGACTCTTATCGGGGTTTCAGTGACACCCACCCTAGAGTTATCCACAGGTCCCGTCCAGCGCGCCGTCGTCGGATCGGAGTCGCCTGCCCGTGGGATCGGAGTCGCACCATCGGGGGATCAGAGTCGCCACCCCCCGCCAGCGGACCCGATCGGACCATGGAAAACAGGGGCTTGGGAAAAGAGCCCGGGCCCCGTAACGTAATAACTAACAAAAAATAACTGGGATCAGCGGGGACACGGCCCCTGCCCCCGCGCCGCACCCGGCCCCATCCCCCCTGAAATGCTGAGAAAATCGCGCGATGTGGCGGTTTTTCTTCCATGTGTCGCGTTTTGCTGTATCCTGACCAAAAGCGCACACATGAGGGCGAAACGCCCCGCCAGACAGCGCCAGAGCAGCCGCCCCGGAGCCCCACTTCGGGACCCCGGAGACAGAGCAGAAGACCCGCAGACCACAGGCAGAGCGCAGGCCAGATCCCATGAAACCCGATCCCAAGGGGCTTCCCCCCTATCTCGCCATCGACCCCAACCACGCCGCCGAGGCGCTCGGAGCCCCCGCCACCACCCAAGGCTTCGGCGCCATCGCGCGCGCCTGCGCGGCGGGGCGCGACGATCTCGCGTCGCGCGGGCTTCAGGAGGATGGCGGCCGACAGCTCAGGCTCTTCTCGACCTGGGAGATCACCCGCTACCTGATCCCGGTCGCGGTCGGCCATTTCCGCCGGGTGCTCAAGCAGAACCCCGAGCTGCCGCAGGGCCGCTCCGAGACCGAGGGCGGCGCCAAGTGGTTCACCCTCGACGAGGTGCTGCGGCTCCGCGCCCATTTCGCCGCCGAGGGCTCGAAGGCGAAAAGCTACCTGCCCTACCGCCCCGAGGGTCTGCCCGCCAAGATGGTCGCCGTGGCGAACTTCAAGGGCGGTGTCGGCAAAACCTCGACCGCGGCGCATCTGGCGATGTCGGCGGCGCTCGACGGCTACAAGGTGCTGGTGATCGACCTCGACAGCCAGGGCTCGATGACCTCGATCTTCGGCGGCAAGGTCGCCGATGAATGGCAGACGGTCTTCCCGCTCTTGGCGCGCCACTACGCCCGCCACCTGCGCGCCGACAACCAGCGCAGGCTCGACCGGGGCGAGGCGCCGATCCCGCTGGACGACACCCTGACCGAGGCGCTGGAGACCCGCGCGCAGGCGCTCGTGCAGAAGACCCACTGGCCCAATATCGACCTGATCGGGGCGCAGCTGAACCTCTACTGGGCCGAGTTCCAGATCCCCGTCTGGCGGATGCAGGGGCGCGGCTGGAAGCTCTGGGACGCGCTCACCGACACGCTGGCCGAGGACGGCCTGCTCGACGAGTACGACGTGATCTTCCTCGATACCCCGCCCGCGCTCGGCTACCTCACGATCAACGGGCTCGCGGCCGCCGACATCCTGCTGGTGCCGCTCGGCGCGTCGTTCCTGGAGTTCGACTCGACGGGGCGCTTCTTCGACATGCTGCACTCGACCTTCTCCTCGATCGAGGAGGCCGAGAACATGGCCGCCCGCGCGCTCGGCCGCGAGGGGCTGTCCTTCCAGTGGGACGCGGTGCGCGCCGTCGTCACCCGCTACGATGCCACCCAGCAGGCGGAACTGGCCGCCCTCATGCAGGCCTATCTCGGCCCCACCCTCTCGCCCCACCGGCAGGATTTCACCGCGCTGATCGGACAGGCGGGCGAGCAGGTGCAGGGCATCTACGAGGCCGATTACCGCGACTTCAACCGCGAGACCTATGCCCGCGGCCGCGAGACCTTCGACGCCACCTATGCCGCCTTCAAGAGCCTCCTCGTGGGCGCCTGGCGCCGCGACGCGGAGGAGCGCCACCAGACCGCCGCGGAATGACACTCTTACCGCGACAGGGGCGCATCGCGCGCCCCGTTCAGACCCTTTTCAGGCCCGATCCCGCATAATCGGCCCCCGACACCCGGAGACCCGCCATGGCCAAGCGCAAACGCCTCGACCCGCCCGTCCTGCACCGGCTGAGCCCCTTTGCCGACCCCGCGCCCGAGAGCGCCCCAGACGGCACTCGTGGCCCCGCCTTCGCCACGCCCGAGCGCGCGGCCCCCATCGCCGATATCGCCGGGGCCGCCTCGGCCTCCGCCGCGCTCGAGGAGATCTCCGACACGCTCCGCCGCGCCCGCGACGAGGGGCGGATGATCGTCGAGCTGCCGCTGAACCAGATCATCGACGACCACCTGATCCGCGACCGCATGCACGCGCAGGACGACGACATGGAGGCGCTCGAGGCCTCGCTCCTGGCGCGCGGCCAGCAGACCCCGATCGAGGTGGTTCAGACCGGTCCCGAGGCCTATGGCCTGATCTCGGGCTGGCGGCGGCTCGAGGCGCTGAAGCGGCTCTCTCTCGGTAAGGGCGATGCCCGGTTCCGCACCGTCAAGGCGCTGGTCCGCCCGCCCTCGGAAAGCGCCGAGAGCTATCTCGCGATGGTCGAGGAGAACGAGATCCGCGCCGATCTCAGCTTCTACGAACGCGCCCGCATCGTGATCCTCGCGACCCGGCAGGGCGTCTTTCCCGACACCGAGACCGCGCTCAACACGCTCTTCGCCTCGGTGCCCCGCGCCCGGCGCTCGAAGATCCGCAGCTTCCTCGTGGTGGTGCAGGCGCTCGACGGCGTGCTGCGCTTCCCCGAGGCGCTGACCGAGAGGCTGGGCCTGCAGCTGATGAAGGCGCTCGACGAGGACGCGGGCTTCGCCGAACGGCTCCGCGCCGCGGGCGCGGCCGAGCCGCCCGCCGATGCCGGCGCCGAGCGCGCGCGGATCGAGGCCTGTCTCGAGGCGCAGAAACAGGCTCTAAAGGCCGAAACAGGGTCTAAGAACCCCGGAAAACGCCGGATGGATGCAGGGGGCGGCATCACGCTCGTGGCCGAGAAGGGCAAGCTCACCCTGCGCGGCCGCGTCGACGCCACGCTCGAGGCCGATCTCCTGGACTGGCTGCGCGCGCGCGGCGCCTGAGCGCCGTTTCGCTGCGAAACAGGGTCTGTTTCGGCGCTATTCGCCGGGATGGCTCGCCAGCCGGTCGAGATAGGCGCCGTAGCTGTTCTTGCCGAACATCGCGGCGCGGTCGCGCAGCTGGGCCACGTCGATCCAGCCCTGTTCGAAGGCGATCTCCTCGGGGCTGCCGACCTGCTGGCCCTGCCGCTCGCTGAGGGTCCGCACGAAGTTTCCCGCATCGAGAAGGCTCGCATGGGTGCCGGTGTCGAGCCAGGCATAGCCCCGCCCCATCCGCTGCACGTCGAGTAGCCCGTCGGCCAGGTACATCTCGAGGAGCGAGGTAATCTCGAGCTCGCCGCGCGCCGAGGGCGTGACGTGCCGCGCCCGTTCCGGCGCCGAGCCGTCGAGGAAATAGAGCCCGGTCACGGCAAAGGGCGAGGGCGCGACCTGGGGCTTCTCGACGATCGAGCGAACCCGGCCCGAGCCGTCGAAATCCACCACCCCGTAGCGTTCGGGATCGGCGACGCGGTAGCCGAAGACGGTGCCGCCCTCTTCCCGCGCATCCGCCGCCGCCAGCCGCTCGGGCAGACCGTGGCCGAAGAAGATATTGTCGCCCAGGACCATCGCCGAGGGCGCACCCGCGAGGAACTCCTCGGCCAGGAGATAGGCCTGTGCCAGCCCGTCCGGTGAGGGCTGCTGGATATAGCTGAGCGTGAGCCCCCACTGGCTGCCATCGCCCAGCGTGCGGCGGAACTGCTCGGCATCCTGCGGCGTGGTGATCACCGCGATCTCGCGGATCCCCGCCAGCATCAGCACCGACAGCGGGTAATAGACCATCGGCTTGTCGTAGATCGGCAGGAGCTGCTTCGAGACCCCGATGGTGATCGGGTAAAGCCGCGTGCCGCTGCCCCCGGCGAGGATGATGCCCTTGCGTCGTGTCATGTCCGTCTCTGCCCCAGCTCCTGCAGGATCTCGTTCAGTCCCGCTGTCCAGTCCGGAGGGCTAATGCCGAAATCGGCCCTGAGTTTGGCGCAATCGAGCCGGGAATTGAGCGGCCGCTCGGCGGGGGTGGGATACTCGGCGGTCGGTATGCCGGTGACGGCCACCTCGCGGCCCGACTGCGCGAAGATCTCGGTGGCGAACCCGGCCCAGCTCACCGGCGGTTGCCCGGCGAAATGATAGGTGCCGCCCCCCTGCCCCGCGACCATCGCCCCGGCCGCCTCGACCAGCGCCTCGGCGATGGCCCGTGCGGGCGTCGGCCCGCCGACCTGGTCGTCGACTACCGAGAGCGCGTCGCGGGTCTCCGAGAGCCGGAGCATGGTCTTGACGAAGTTTGCCCCATGCGCCGAGACCACCCAGGAGGTCCGGAGGATCAGGTGTCGCCCGCCGGCCGCGCGCACCGCCTCTTCGCCCGCGAGCTTGGTGCGGCCATAGGCGTTTCGCGGCGCAACAGGGTCGTCCTCGCGCCAGGGCCGGTCGCCCGAGCCGTCGAAGACGTAATCGGTCGAGATGTGCAGGAAGGGCAGATCCCGCGCGGCACAGGCCCGCGCCAGCGCCCCCGGCGTCTCGGCATTGACCACATGCGCGGCGGCCTCGTCGCTCTCGGCGGCATCGACCGCGGTCCAGGCGGCGGCGTTGATCACCACGTCCGCATCGGTCTCAAGGACGTGTTTCGCGCAGGGGTCCGGGAATGAAAAATCGGCCAAGTGCCTGTCGAGAAACGAAAACACCCCCATGTTTCGCTGCGAAACAATCGCCAGTTCCCGCGCCACCTGCCCGGATTTCCCGAAAACGAGGAGTTTCATGCCGGTCTTTCCTTTCGTCGCGCGGGCCGTCTCAGCCCCAGCGCGGGGCGTTCCACCAGGTGCCAAGAGGCCACGGCGCAGAGCAGCGCCAGGGGCAGGGCGATGGCGATGACCCCGCCGGGCGTCTCGGCCCCCAGATGCGTGAGCGAGAGCTGCTGGAGCGGCCAGGCGTAGATATAGACCCCGTAGGAATAGTCCCCGAGCCTGTTGAAAGGCAGAAGCCGCGGCGCGGGCCAGAGCCCCGCCACCAGCACCCCGTAGGCCAGCGTCGCCTGCAGGAGCGGCAGGTAGAGCGCCGTGCCCTGCGCCAGCGCCGCCGCCCCGCCGAGCGCCAGCACCGCGAGCGGCCACATCGGCACCCGGTCGCGCCAGGCATAGAGCGCCGCGCCATAGGCGAAGGGCAGGCCGACCCAGGTCAGGCGCATCTCCTCGCCGCCCCAGAGGCAGAGCGCCACGGCGACAAGGCTCGCGATGCGGAGCCCACCCTCCGTTCGGAACAGACCGATCATTCCGACGAGCAGCACCGCGCCATAGCAGACGATTTCGTAGTAGAGAGACCAGAGAACATTGTTGACCGGCGGACCCCATGGTGCGGTCTCGAACACGCCGGGCAGGGTCATCTGGGCTCCGAACCGGAAGGTCAGGTTGGTTTCGAGAAACCGCGCCGCAGTGTCCCAGTAGATCCCGGGCGGCGCGGTGGTGACCCAGAGCCCCAGAACCAGAACAGTCAATCCGAGATTCACCGCCAGGGCAGGGTAGAGCCGCAGGAGACGGGCGGAGACGTATTCCGGCACGCTGCGGCGCTGGTCGAAGCTGCGGGTGACGTAGAAGCCGGAGATGGCGAAGAAGACAAAGACGCAGTGATTTCCGAGCGGGATGCCGGTCAGCTCGAGCAGCGGCTCGCGCCAGGGCCGGTCGCGCCCGTCGGCGAGGGGAAAGGCATGGGAGACCAGGACGCCGGTGGCGGCCAGGAGCCGGATCAGGGTGAAATGGTTGTCCCGCCCGACCGCGCGGTCTCCGAGCGTCATCCGGTCCCGAGCCTCTGGCCCACGCCCGCGCGCTTCTGCAGCGCCCGCCACCAGGGCTCGTTCTCGAGATACCAGCGCACCGTGCGTTCCAGACCCTCTTCCAGCGTCACCGAGGGGCGCCAGCCCAGTTCCTCGCGGATGCGGCTGGGGTCGATGGCGTAGCGCAGGTCATGGCCGGGCCGGTCGGTGACGAAGCGGATCTGCTCGGAATAGGGTCTCTCCTGCGGCCGGAGCCGGTCGAGGATGGCGCAGATCATCCGCACGAGGTCGATGTTCCGGGCCTCGTTCTCGCCGCCGATATTGTAGCTCCGCCCCGTCGCGCCGCGCTCCAGAACCAGAAGCAGCGCATCGGCGTGATCCTCGACATAGAGCCAATCGCGCACGTTCTCGCCGGTGCCGTAGACCGGGATGGGCTGGCCCGCGAGCGCGTTCAGGATCACCACCGGGATCAGCTTTTCGGGGAAGTGATAGGGGCCGTAATTGTTCGAGCAGTTGGTCAGCACCACCGGCAGGCCGTAGGTCTCGTGCCAGGCGCGCACCAGGTGGTCCGAGGCCGCTTTCGACGCGGAATAGGGACTATTCGGCGCATAGGGCGTCTCTTCGGTGAAGAGGCCCGTCTCGCCCAGCGTGCCGAAGACCTCGTCGGTCGAGATATGGTGGAAGCGGAACCCCTCGGGGCGTCCCTGCCGCTCCCAATACGCGCGGGCGGCCTGCAGAAGCGTGTAGGTCCCGGTCACGTTGGTGTCAATGAAGGCGCCGGGGCCGTCGATCGAGCGGTCGACATGGCTCTCGGCGGCCAGGTGCATGACCGCATCGGGGGCATGGGTGCGGAAAATCGTCTCTAACGCGGCGGCATCGCGGATATCGGCCTTCTCGAAGACATGGCCCGGCGCGTCGGCCACGGGGGCGAGGTTCTCGAGGCAGGCGGCATA
Source organism: Litorisediminicola beolgyonensis (assembly GCF_042679605.1). Lineage (NCBI taxonomy): Bacteria > Pseudomonadati > Pseudomonadota > Alphaproteobacteria > Rhodobacterales > Paracoccaceae > Litorisediminicola > Litorisediminicola beolgyonensis. The sequence continues at coordinate 5,164 of NZ_JBHTMU010000061.1, read as the reverse complement.
GGTCAGCGCGTCGAGCGTGACCACCTGGTGCCCGCGGGCGATGGCGAGGCGAACGACCGCCGAGCCGATGAACCCGGCGCCGCCGGTGACGAGGATCTTCATGGCGTTTCCCCAAAGGTGAAAGGCAGGTCGGCCTCGGCCAGCCGCGGCGCGCGGGCGTCCTTGTCGGAGAGCTGCGCGTCGGCGCGGGCGACGCCCCAGTCCACGCCGATCCCGGGATCGTCGAAGGCGATGGCCCGGTCGCAATCCGGGGCGTAATAGTCACTGCATTTGTAGACGATCTCGGTGTCCGGCGCGCGGGTGACGAAACCATGCGCGAAGCCCGCGGGGACCAGGAGCTGGCGGCCGTTCTCGAAGCTCAGCTCCACGCCCACCCAGTGTCCGAATGTGGGCGAGCCGCGGCGGATATCGACCGCCACGTCGAACAGCGCGCCGCGTCCGCAGCGCACCAGCTTGGCCTGCGCATGGGGCGGGGTCTGGTAGTGCAGGCCGCGCACCGTGCCGGCCGCGCGCGAGAGCGAGTGGTTGTCCTGCACGAAATCGATGTCGATGCCGCGCTCGGCCAGCCGCGCGCGGTTCCAGCTTTCGGAAAAGAAGCCGCGCGCATCGCCATGCCGCGCCGGCGTCAGGATCAGCACGCCCGGAAGCGCGGTCTCGTCGATCTGCACTGCTCTGTCCTCGTCTCGCCGCCCCCCGGGTCCCATGCTTAGCCGGGGCTGCAGGGCCTGTCACATGCGCTCGGTGACGGCGCCCGGCCGGTGTCGACGGTTTGACACAGCGGGCGATCCGGGCTTTAGCGCGGGCGGAGACGACCCGCTGGGAGTGACGAGGGTGAACGAGCGCGCGAGGACGGGGGCCGGACGGCTCGTGGCGGTGGTGGTGACCCATAACCGCCCGCACCAGCTACGCGTGACGCTGGCCCGGCTTCTCGAGGCGCCCGAGGCCGAACTGGCGGCGGTCGTCGTGGTCGACAACGCCTCGAGCGACGGCGAGACGGGACGGGTTCTGGACGCGATGTCGGGGCCGCGGCTCGACGTGTTTCGCAGCGAAACCAATCTCGGCGGGGCAGGGGGGTTCGAGCAGGGCATGCGCCGGGCGATGGCCGAGCATGCGCCCGACTGGCTCGTGGTGATGGACGACGACGCCCGCCCCGAACCGGGCGCGCTCGCGGCCTTCCACGCCTGCGATCTCGCGGGCTGGGAGGGGGTCGGCGCGGCGGTCTACTGCCCCGACGGGTCGATCTGCGACATGAACCGGCCCGCCTTCAACCCGTTCCGCTCGGCCCGGCTGTTCCTGAGAACCGCCATGGGCGGCGGGCGCGAGGCGTTCCACCTCGGCCCCGAGGACTACCGCGGGCCCGAGCGGCGGGTCGACATCCTGTCCTTCGTCGGGCTGTTCCTGAGCCGCGCGGCGGTGGAGCGGGTGGGCTATCCCGATCCGGGGCTGTTTCTCTACGGCGACGACCTCCTCTACACGCTGGGCCTGACCGAGGCGGGCGGGCGGCTGAAATTCGCGCCGGGGGTGCGGTTCGAGCATGATTTCACCTCGCACAAGGGCGGGGTGAAACGCTTCGTGCCCTTGTGGAAATGCTACTACCACCACCGTAACCTGCTGATGATCTACCGCCGGATCGCGGGGCCGCTCTTCTGGCCGGCACTCCTGCTGATCCTGCCCAAGTGGCTCTCGAAGATCCGGCACTATTCCGGCGAAAGACGGCTCTTCCTACGCCTGATCGGCGCCGCGCTCCGCGACGGTCTCGCCGGCCGCACCGGCACCGATCACGCCACGGTGGTGGCCCGCTTCACGCGTTGATGATGTCCTTGTGGTGCTTGCCGAGAAGCAAGAGCCCGAGGACCAAGAGCGCCATCGAGACGAGTGTCACGTAAGCGATCGAGATGTAGCCGGGTGCGTACATCGGGTAGAAGCCTTCGCGCATCAGTCCGGTGATGTGGATCAGCGGATTGTACCAGAGAACCTCCTTCGCCAAGGGAGGCATGTCGTCGTAGATGAAGAACACGCCCGAGGCGAGAAACAGAGGCCGGGTTATGATCGACCAGATATTGTCCCAGACTGGAAACAGCCCTCCGAGGACGCAGTTCATCGATCCCACGCCAAGTCCCAACAGCGCGGTAAGACACATCGCCTCAATGATAGGACCGATCTGCAGCACGCTGCGGGTCTCGCTCAGCATCAAGATGCCGCCTAGAAGTAGGTAGGAAATCAGCAGGCCGGTCAGCAGGTTCAGCACGAAGCGCGCGAGAAGCGCGTCGATCCAGGTCACCGACGGATAAACCAGAAGTCCCTTGGAGAATTTGAGGGAGCGGGCGACGTTATTGGAGATGTCGTTGAAAATGTTGAAGGGAAGAAATCCGGTTGCGTAGAACAGGATGAAGCTGTTGCCGAGCGAGGGTGAGCGCAGCACCAGCGAAAAGCCTAGCGCTAGAACGAGGATGGCGCCCAGGGGTTCGAGGATCGCCCAGACATAGCCACCGGGCGTGCGACCGTAGCGGGTGCTCATCTCGCGCAGCATCAGGGCCAGGATCGAGCGGGCCATGGGAAAGGACCGGGTGGGGCCGGTCGACAGGCGGGCGGGCGCGTCGTCGCGCATCGGGCGGTCCCTTCACTGGTCTTTGCGGGCGCGATTATGTAGAAGGGGCGGAGAAAGATCAAACTGGCCGGTCTCGGCCCAAGGGCCTGATTTTCATGAACAATCCATCGGATCCCCCGTTCCGTTCGCTGCGGCTGGCCGAGGCTGCCGAGGCCCCCGACACGCCCGATCCGGCACTGGAGCCGAAAAAACGCAAGGGCAAGCGCCGCAAGCTCCTGGCCGATGACGGCTCGACCGTGAAGGTCCGCGAGATGGCGGGCCCGGCGCGGCTGAAGCGGCGGCACTGGGGCGTGGTCGGCGGGTTCGCCGCGGTGGTGCTGCTGCCGCTCGCCCTGATCGCGGGGTATCTCTGGTTCGTCGCCGTCGACCAGTACAGCTCCACCACCGGCTTCACCGTGCGCCAGGAAGAGGGCGGCAGCGCCACCGAGCTTCTGGGCGGGTTGGCGCAGTTCGCCGGCACCAGCGTCGGCAGCGAAAGCGACGTGCTCTACGAGTTCATCCAGAGCCAGCAGATCGTCGAGGCCATCGACGGCAAGCTCGGCCTGATCGGTCTCTATTCCGCCCCGAAAGACACCGATCCGGTCTTCGCGCTCGCGCCGGACGCGACGCTGGAAGAGCTCGTCTCCTACTGGCAGCGCATGGTGCGGATCTCCTACGACCAGTCGACCGGGTTGATCGAGCTCAGGGTTCTCGCGTTCTCGCCGGAAGAGGCGCAGGGGGTGGCCCAGGCGATCGTCGCCGAGAGCCAGGAGATGATCAACACGCTCAACGACCAGGCGCGGGTCGATGCGCTGCGCTATGCCGAGGCCGATCTCGAAGAGGCCCTGACCCGGCTGAAAGCGGCCCGCGAGGCGCTGACCGAGTTCCGGCTTCGAACCCAGATCCTCGATCCCCAGGCCGATATCCAGGGCCGGATGGGCGTCTTGAATACCCTCCAGCAGCAACTTGCCGAGGCGCTGATCGAATACGACATCCTGCTCCAGCGCAGCAGCGACACCGACCCCCGCGTGGTGCAGGCGCGCCAGCGCATCAACGTCATCCGCGCCCGCATCACCGAGGAGCGCCAGAGCTTCGCCTCGGATGACGGCAACCCGGTGGCGGACGAGGACTATCCCACGCTCATGGCCGAGTACGAGAGCCTCGTGGTCGACCGGGAGTTCGCCGAAGAGACCTATCGCGCCGCGCTGGCGGCGATGGACGTGGCCCGTGCCAACGCCTCGCGACAATCGCTCTATCTCGCGGAATACATCCAGCCGACCTTCGCGCGCAGCTCGGAATTTCCCCAGCGGCTGGTGCTGACCGGGCTGGCGGCGTTGTTTCTGGGCCTGCTCTGGGCGATCCTGGCGCTGGTCTACTACTCCATCCGCGACCGGCGCTGAAGACGGACACGGCAGGCGATGATCCGGCTAGACCACCTGACCAAGAGCTTTCGGGTCCAGGGCGCGCGCAAGATCGTCATAGACGATCTGTCGCTGGACATTCCCACCGGCATGTCGCTGGCGCTTCTGGGCCGCAACGGGGCCGGAAAATCGACCCTGTTGCAGCTCATCGCGGGCACGCTGCGTCCCGATCACGGGCGGGTCCTGACCGATGGCGCGGTGTCCTGGCAGATCGGCCAGGGCAACGCCTTCCACCGCGAGCTGACCGGGGCGCAGAACGTCCGCTTCCTGGCGCGGCTCTACGGGGTCGATACCGCCGAGATGAGTGCCTTCGTGCGCGATTTCGCCGAGCTGGGCGCGCATTTCCACATGCCGCTCAGAAGCTATTCCTCGGGCATGAAGTCCCGGCTGACCTTCGGCGCCTCGATGGCGATCCCCTTCGACACCTACCTGATCGACGAGGTGACGGCGGTCGGAGACGCGCGGTTCAAGCGCAAGAGCCTCGCGGTGTTCAAGGACCGGCTCAAGGGGCGCAGTGCCGTCTTCGTCAGCCACCAGATGAAGCAGGTCCGCGAGTTCTGCAACGCGGCGCTGGTGCTCGAGGAGGGGCGCGCGCATTTCTTCGACGATGTCGACGCGGCGATCGAGATGCACCAGGACCTGATGCGTTAAGAGCAGTTAAGCTTTCGCAAATCTTGCCGTTTCCGGCTTAACCTGCGTTAAAAAACGGCTTGGTCTGCACCCGATGTTCAGACCTTTCCCCTAGGGTTGTCCATGGGTGGCGACGGCTCTTGGGAGTGGTCCAAATGATTGAATTTGCTGGCCGTTTCGGCCAGGGCAGCGCTGCCCTGGCACAGGATATCTGCGTCCTGGCGACAGGCGCCGGAGAGGGCGGCCCGGTGGTCTGGGCGGCGACCGGCACGGGCGGCGGCGTCACCGCATGGCAGCTCGGGATGGGCCGCCCGGTCGAGATCGACAGCGCCTGGTATCCCCGGGCCTGGTCCGGCGCGGAACTCGGCATCGCGGTGCCGCAGGAGGGCGGCGGGCTGATCGTGGGCGCGGTGGCGGGCCGCCTTCTGAGCCTGACCACCGGGCCCTCGGGGCATCTGGGCGGCGCGCGAGCGACCGACCTGGCCGAGAGCCGCCTCGGCGCGGCGGATCTCGTGGCCTCGGCGGG
>NZ_JBHTMU010000060.1:0-14092 GCF_042679605.1 Litorisediminicola beolgyonensis | reverse complement strand
GAATGCTGTCGCCCCTCGAGTTCGAGCGGCAGCAGAAACTGAGGCACGAGGGCGTCTAAGAGACGCGGGGCTATTCAATGATTGATGAGTTGCGTGCATACGCAGCTAAAAAACTCAATGAAGTCTTGCCAATACTAAATGAGGCGCGGGATCAAAGGTCGACGGCTAATGCTTTGCGCTTGCTTTGGGAAATTCAGCGCGCGTGCTCCGATTATCACCTTGCTGAGATGGTGGCGGCGAGTCTTGTGTCGTTCGGACGCATCGCTCCCTACAATAATGACCCAGTACGCGAGGCTGTTGATCGATTAAAGGGGGCGGGAGTGCTTAGGCCGGTGGTTGCGCGAAGTCCCGTATGCGTTGTCACTGAGGAATTTCAGGGACCGCTTCAAGAACTGCGGATGCTCGTCGATAACCGTTTTAAGGATGATTCTGCTTGAAGGGTTCAAGTTCACTCTAAGGGCGGCACAAGTATCTCATTATGTGGCGGGAAGTAATTCGTAGTCCTCCACTTCAAAGAGGTCAATTCGTGGGCGTATTGTTAGCTTTCCTGTTATTTTAATTTTTGCGCCTTTCTTGAAGTTCTGGCTCTTTGTGAGGCGCTCGAAATCACCATGCCGAAAGCGACAGGTCACCTCTTTTCCTCTCGATGATCGCATTCTGACTGTCTGGGACTTGTCGATGTATCCTCCAATAAGTCCTGTCTCAGTTACAGTTCCTTGCGTCGCGACGTTGACCGCATCCCTAAGGTCCTCGGCTTGAGAGGGATTGAAACTTAAACTCACAGTTCGTTCTGCTTTTTGAGCGTTTATTTCGGTCTCAGAGAGGAAGCCATCTTGCCGGGGCAGCAATTCTAAGAGAGAGCTTAAAAATGCAAAGTTTTGGCGAGCGTATTCCTCGTTAAATTTATCAGTTCCCCTCACTTGCGCAAGCTGTTCAAGTCCTTCGGCAATTGATTGCACGCGCTCAAAGAACTCAACTTTCAATTTGTCTGCTTCTAATTCTTTATAGTGCTGCTTGAGCGTGGCTAGATTTATGTTTGGCTCTTTGACTGAAATGACCAGACTTGCAAACTCAAGGGGCGCCACCTCAACGTCGAAAGTCGATGGTCGGGACTTTGATAGGGGTAGTGGTGTTAGCAATCTGCGCAGTGATCTGCTGGATTGGTCGACAAGAGATTTAAGTCGCCCCAGGGGCATACCTTGTTCGGTAAGTGATGCGCCTTTATACTTGAGCGACAACAAACCCTCTGCTTGTGTGATGCTGTTGGGGGCATCGCCCATCCAATGGAATAGAGCTTTACTTTCTTTCGGAAAGAATTTTGTTGGCACTTCACTTTTTTGAAGCCGCCAAAATTTCAGATAAGCGTGATTTATTTCCTTGCTGATTAGCCAATAGCTTTCTGAACTCAGCGCGCCATATACTGAGAGGCGTCCCTCAGACATCATAGTTATTGCCCCGGGCTTAGGCTCTGCCGCAAGGAATAATTCAGTACCCGCTTCATCGTATACTTTGACAAACAAACACTTAACTACGCCAAAGTCTCCAGAGAAGATCAGCGGCCCATCGTACTCGTAGTGTACTTCATGAATTTTGAGCACGTCAGAGGGGACAGCTCCATCTTCCGCACGATTCTTTGTCCATTGGCTAGTCACGTTCCGGCTCCAGACAGATTGTGAAGCGCGGTTTTAGGTCAACTGCGCAATCATACCAAAATGTACAGTGTTCCGGTTGTCTCTTAGTTGGGGTCGCTTTTACAACACCGTCGCCCGCACGCATCCGGCCTTCCGCTACATACATTCCCTTCATCGACGGTACTACTTCGCGAGCGTGCAGGGCAGCATCCTTGGACATCCAGACCGACAGGCCCCAATGTCGACAATCTGAGCGCTTTGCGTTTGGAAGACCCAACATGACCCAGCTTTTCAAGTCATCGTCTGCAACAGGATCGGTCCGGGACGCTCTGTAGATGAGGCAAGGCGCGGCGTCAGCGTCAGAAGGGGGACACTTGTCGGGTATTCCATCGTCAAACTTCAAACCAAGAAAGTCCTGTAAGTAGTTGAATTCTTCATCCCATAGTTGTGTCGGATTTACTCTAGCCTATCAAGAGATGGTCTGAGCAGAGAGGTGAGTTTGTCCCGTGCGGTCGATCCGCCGTCTGGGCGCGCTTCGATACCAAAGCTAGCGCGCTTGACTGCGTCCTGATCACGTCCTGGATGCGAAGAGGTAAATACCCGCAAACATGCAAGTATTTGAAAACAGTGGTGAGCCGTGCAGGATTCGAACCTGCGACCCACTGATTAAAAGTCAGTTGCTCTACCAACTGAGCTAACGGCCCACTGGCGGGCTACTTAGAAAGAGCGCCTGACAGGGTCAACCCGAAAAATCCTCTTTCTGCAGGCGGCTCTGGAAAGAGTTTGGTCTCGGGCGTATATGCGCCGCCATGGATCAGGACCTCGCACCCTTGCCGTTCATGAAGATGCACGGCCTCGGCAACGACTTCGTCGTGCTTGATGCGCGTGCGCGGGGCATCGACGTCACGCCATCTCTGGCCCGTGCATTGGGCGACCGGCATCGCGGGGTCGGGTTCGATCAGCTTGCGCTCATCGAGCCCGGGCGCGACAGCGACGCGCATCTGACCTTCTACAATTCCGACGGGTCGACTTCTGCGGCCTGCGGCAACGCAACCCGCTGCATCGCGCGGTTCCTGATGGATGAGACCGGTCGCGACCGGCTTTTTCTGACGACAGATCGGGGTGCGCTCGAAGCGGTCGACGCTGGGCAGGGCGCGGTTTCGGTCAACATGGGGCACCCGCAACTTCTCTGGAGCGAGGTCCCGCTCGCCGAAGAGATGGACACCTTGGAATTGCCGATCGACGGCGCTCCGACGGCGACGGGGATGGGTAATCCGCATTGCACCTTCTTCGTGCCCGATGCCGAGGCTGTCGCGCTCGAAGAGGTCGGGCCGCGCTTCGAGCATCATCCGCTATATCCCGAGAGAACCAATGTGCAGGTCGCGAGCCTCATCGGCGAGGACCGGCTGCGGATGCGGGTCTGGGAGCGGGGCGTGGGTGTGACGTTGGCCTCGGGCTCTTCGTCCTGTGCGACGGCGGTCGCGGCGGCGCGGCGGGGGTTGACCGGTCGGGCTGTCGAGATCGTGCTCGACGGCGGCACGCTTCATGTGGAGTGGCGCGAGGATGGCGTCTGGATGACCGGCGGGACCGCGCATGTCTTCGACGGCGTGCTCACGCGCGACTGGCTGGAGGCGCTCGAATGACAGCGCCGCGCTTCACCACGCTCGGCTGCCGGCTCAACGCCTATGAGACCGAGGCGATGAAGCGGCTGGCCTCGGAGGCCGGTCTCGAGGGCGCGGTGGTGGTCAACACCTGCGCCGTGACCTCGGAGGCCGTGCGCAAGGCGCGCCAGGAGATCCGCCGTCTCCGGCGCGAGAACCCCGACGCACGGCTCATCGTGACCGGCTGCGCGGCCCAGACCGAGCCCGAGACCTTCTCGGCGATGGACGAGGTCGACGCGGTCATCGGAAATACCGAGAAGATGACCCCCGCAACCTGGGCTGGCCTCGCCGCCGATTTCATCGGCGACACAGAGCGGGTGCAGGTCGATGACATCATGTCGGTGACCGAGACCGCGGGGCATCTGATCGACGGTTTCGGCACGCGCTCGCGCGCTTATGTCCAGGTCCAGAATGGCTGCGATCATCGCTGCACCTTCTGCATCATCCCGTTCGGCCGCGGCAATTCGCGCTCCGTTCCGGCGGGTGTCGTGGTCGAGCAGATCAAGCGGCTTGTGGATCAGGGCTTCAACGAGGTGGTGCTGACGGGGGTCGATCTCACCTCCTGGGGGGCGGACCTGCCGATGCAGCCGAAGCTCGGGGACCTGGTGATGCGGATCCTGCGGCTGGTGCCGGACCTGCCGCGTCTGCGCATTTCCTCGATCGACTCGATCGAGGTGGACGAGAACCTGATGCAGGCCATCGCCACCGAGCCGCGCCTGATGCCGCATCTGCACCTGTCGCTCCAGCATGGCGACGACCTGATCCTGAAGCGGATGAAGCGCCGCCATCTGCGCGACGACGCGATCCGCTTTGCGGAAGAGGCGCAGCGTTTGCGCCCCGAGATGACCTTCGGCGCCGACATCATCGCGGGCTTCCCGACCGAGACCGAGGCGCATTTCGAAAACTCCCTCAAGCTCGTCGAGGAGTGCCGCCTGACCTGGCTGCATGTCTTCCCCTACAGCCCGCGCCCGGGCACGCCCGCGGCGCGGATGCCGCAGGTCGACGGTCGTGCGATCAAGGAGCGGGCGGCGCGGCTCAGGGCGGCAGGCGCGGCGCGCGTCGAGCAGCATCTGAGCATGCAGGTGGGGCGCACCCATTCGATCCTGATGGAAGCGCCGGACATGGGGCGCACCGAACAGTTCACCGAAGTGCGCCTGACCGAGCCGCGGCAGGAAGGGGCGCTGGTGACAGCGCGGATCACCGGGCAAGACGGCACGCGACTGGTCGCGTGAGCCGGATCGTCCTCCTGCACGGGCCATCGAGCAGTGGGAAATCGACGCTGGCCCGCGCCGTTCTCGAGGCATCCGATACGCCATTCCTGAGACTGTCCATCGACACGCTGAGGGATGGAGGCGCGCTTTTTCCGGCCTCGCGGAGCCTTTGGGCCGAACACCGGCCCAAAGTGTTCGACGGCCTGCATCACGCGATTGCCGCCTTTGCCGACGCCGGAAACGATCTGATCGTCGAGCATATTTTCGACAGTCCGGGCTGGCACGGAGAGCTAGCCGCGCTTCTGAAGGCGCATCGAGTGGTCTTCGTCGGACTTCTCACCGCGCCGGATGTGCTGGCGGCACGGGAAGTCGCGCGGGGTGACAGGCAGCCGGGCAGCGCGCTTGCGGATTCCGCGCATGTGCATCTCGGGCGGCGCTACGATCTCGAACTGGATGGGGTGGCACCGCCGCAGGTGAACGCGGCAGAGGTGCTTGCGGCCCTGTCGCGGATGGGGAAGGGTGAGTCGCGCTTCTTCGACGCGCCGCCAGACCGCTGAGACCTAATCCATGCACCCGAATCCCAGCTTCCGCGGCACAGATCATGCCGCCAGCCTTGCCTTCGTGCGCAACCGCGGCTTCGGCGTTCTCGCCGTGTCCAGCGACGCGGGCGCTCCGATGCTGTCGCATGTGCCGTTCCTGCTGTCGGAGGACGGCGCTGCGGCCGATCTGCATCTCGTCCGCTCGAACCCGATCTGCCGCACTCTCGGCGAGGGCCGCGCGGCCACGCTGGCTGTTCTTGGACCCGACGGCTACGTCTCGCCAGACTGGTATGGCGTCGAGGATCAGGTGCCGACGTGGAACTACGTCGCGGTGCATCTGACGGGTCGTCTGTTGCCGCGACCGGCGGACGAGATTGACGCGCTCCTTGTCCGGCAATCCGCGGATTTCGAGGCGCGGCTGGCGCCGAAACGCCCCTGGACCATGGACAAGATGACCGAGGAGACGCGGGCGCGGTTCCTGCGGATGATCCTGCCCGTACGGCTCGAGATCGCGTCGCTCGAGAGCACCTGGAAGCTCAACCAGAACAAGCCCGACGCGGTCCGGCACGCCGCCACGGAGCGTGTGGAGGATGGGTTCGGACAGGAGCTGGCCGCGCTTGCGGCGCTGATGCGCACGCCACCCTCTGCAACTGGCGGATGACCTCGACCGGCAGAGATGCGTTGCGGCTGCGGCGCTTATCCGCCATCTAAGTCGGATGAAACGTCAGACCCAAGCGCTCCTCGTACATTTGTTGACGGCGACCGGTGCCGTCTTCGCCATGCTCGCCCTGCTCGCCGCAGCGCAGGAGCAATGGTCGGTCATGTTCCTCTGGCTGGTGGTGGCCTTCGCGGTCGACGGCGTCGACGGCCCCCTGGCGCGGAAATACGACGTCAAGGAAAACGCGCCGCGTTTCGACGGCGTGCTGCTGGACCTGATCATCGACTATCTGACCTACGTCTTCATCCCGGCCTTCGCGCTCTTCCAGTCAGATCTCCTGCCGGGCTGGACGGGATGGTTCGCCATCATCGTGATCACCTTCGCGAGTGCGATGTATTTCGCCGACAGCCGGATGAAGACCTCGGACAATTCCTTCCAAGGGTTTCCCGGCTGCTGGAACATGCTGGTGATCGTGATGTTCGCGGTGAAGCCGGATTTCTGGGTGATCGTCGGCCTCGTGTCGGTGCTCGCGATCGCGATGTTCCTGCCGCTGAAGTTCATCCATCCCGTGCGCACCCGCCGCTGGCGCAAGCTTTCGCTGCCGATTGCGCTTCTCTGGACGATCTTCGCGGGCTGGGCCGCCTGGGTCGATTTCCATCCCGAAAGCTGGGCGCATTGGGGACTGGTCCTGACCTCGGTCTACCTGATCTTCGTGGGCGTCGTGCAGCAGCTCGTGCCGGTCCGCAACTGAGGTCGCGTCAGCCGGGGCAGGGGGGCGCTCAGCCCTTGAGGCGGTAGCCCGTCCGGAACATCCACCAAGCCAAGATGCAGATCGCGAGGGTCGCCACGACCGCGATGACGAAGCCGAGCATGGGCGCGCTGTCGGACACGCCGAGCATCCCGTAGCGCGCGCCGTCGATCAGGTAGAAAATCGGGTTGAAATGGGTGATCTCGCGCAGGACGGCCGGCAGCGCCTCGACCGAGTAGAACGTGCCCGAGAGGAAGGCGAGCGGCGTGACGATGAAGTTGGTGATCGCCGCCATCTGGTCGAACTTGTCGGCGAAGACGCCCGCGACCATGCCGAGGCCCGACAGGAAGGCCGCGCCCAGAACGACGAAGACCAGCATGATCAGCGGATGCGCGGGCCAGAGCCCGAGTGTCAGTCCGAAGCCGAGGGCGATCACCACCGCCACGAACAGCCCCCGCGCGACCCCTCCGGCGAGATAGCCCAAGACCATCTCGGCGCCCGAGAGCGGCGGCATGAGGGTGTCGACGATATTGCCCTGGACCTTCGAGATCACGATGGAGGAGGAACAGTTGGCGAAAGCGTTCTGGATCACCGTCATCATGAGAATGCCGGGCGCGATGAAATGCGTGAAGGGCACGCCCATCACATCGCCGCGCTGGGGACCGATGGCGATGGTGAAGATCACGATGAAAAGACCCGCCGTCACCAGGGGAGCCAGCAGCGTCTGCGTCCAGACATTCGCGAACCGCATGACCTCGCGCGCGGCGAGCGTGTAGAGGCCCAGCCAGTTGACCTGGCCGAAGCGCCGCGCGCCGGGATCGTATCGGGTGGTGTCGCTCATCGGCTGTCCTCGTGCGTTCTCGGGCGGCGCGCGCCTTGTAACTCCGTTTCGCGTGATTAAAATAGGGCTCTGATCGCATTTGACAGGCGGCCGGCATCTCGCGCGGCCGCTTTTTCCAATCTCGAAAGGCATCCCATGTCCTGGACCGATGAACGCGTCGAGCTTCTCAAGAAGATGTGGGGCGAAGGCCAATCCGCCAGCCAGATCGCCAAGGAGCTCGGCGGCGTCACCCGCAACGCGGTGATCGGCAAGGTGCACCGTCTCGGCCTGTCCAATCGCGGCGGTGCCGAAGAGCCCGCCGCGGCTCCGAAGGCCGAAGCCAAGCCCAAGCCCGCCGCCAAGCCCGAGGCCGCCGCGCGTCCCGAGCCGCAGACCGAAAGCGCCGAGCCGAAGCCGCAGCCGGTGGCCGCGCGCAACAAGATCATCCCCGCGGGCCAGCCGCTGCCGCCGCAGCCCTCGGCCAACGAGATCAGCCCTGAGGCGCTCGCCAAGGTCAACGAGATCGAGAAGAAGGCCAAGAAGCTGACTCTGATGGAGCTGACCGAGCGCACCTGCAAATGGCCGGTCGGCGATCCGGCGACCGAGCATTTCTGGTTCTGCGGCCTGCCGGTGCAGCAGGGCAAACCCTATTGCGAGGCCCATGTCGGCGTCGCCTTCCAGCCGATGTCCTCGCGCCGCGACCGTCGTCGGTGATGCTGCCTCCCGTGCCCATCCTGCGGTCCTACCGCGAAGAGGAGGCACGGGATTTCTACCTGCGGTTTCTCGGCTTCGAGATCGGGTTCGAACACAGGTTCGGACCCGATCTGCCGCTCTACATGGAGGTGCGTCGCGGCGCGGCGGTCCTCCATCTGTCCGAACATCACGGCGACGCCAGCCCCGGCGCCGCAGTTCGGATCGAAACGGACGGGCTTGCGGACTACCATCGCGAGATCACGGCACGCGGTCACCGTGGAGCGCGTCCCGGCATCGTCGAGCAAAGCTGGGGCTTTCGAGAGATGGCACTGACCGATCCCGCCGGCAACCGGCTGATCTTCTGCGAGCGGTTGCCCGAGACCTGAGAGAGCTGCGGGTCTGGTCGATTCTGCGAAGGTCCGTTCTGAACCTATTCTTCGGTAGGCTGCGGCGGTGATCGCCATCCGCTGTCACGTCCGGACCATGCGCCGATGCACATGGCTACCTGCATCAGCTTTGGCGGATGACATGTCCGAGTAGATTGCCGTTCAGGGTGTAACTCCGGCCTGGTTGCCAGCCGTTCTCTCTGGCCGCCTGCCGCACCTGTTCGCTGCTGATATGGGTGTCTCGAGACGTCGCATCGCAGGTGACGATCATCATTTCCAGGCGCGATCCAGGACCCTTTGCGAGAGCGTTTCGCAGGGCCTGCTCGCTCGATACTTTGACCCGTTTCATATTCGGCATCGTCATGACAGGCTTTCCCGCACGGTTCGCGGGCCATCCTAGCTCACAGCCGCCTTTGCAACAAACCTTGTCGCCGTCCGCTTGGACCGCACGCGCCGAAGGGCGAACCTAAGTCTGCGAGGACGCGTCGCAGGTCGGACGCAATGCGCCCGCCAAAAACAGCAGGCCGAAATAAAGCTGGTCGGGGAAATTTGGTGGAGCCTAGGGGGATCGAACCCCTGACCTCTTGCATGCCATGCAAGCGCTCTCCCAGCTGAGCTAAGGCCCCGTGCAGATGCGCCCTCGGGCGCGTCGTGCGGTGTCGTCTAAGCAATGCCGCGGGCGGGATCAAGCGGAAAAATCGCGTCCCGCCCGCGGTCTTTCGATCAGTCGTCTTTCTCGTCGGAGACGTCGGCGATGTCGTCGAGCGAGACGTTATCGTCGTCCTCGTCATCGTCCAGAACATCATCGTCGAGATCGACATCGACGTCATCATCATCGTCATCGATTACGTCGGAATCGTCGGTCGCGGTCTTCTTGAGCTTCGCTGCGCCGTCTTCGGCATCCGCGGCGATCATGCTCCGCTTTCCGGTGTCGATCTCCACCACTTCGCCCGTGTAGGGGCTGACGATGGGCGACCGGTTGAGGTCGTAGAACCGCTTGCCGGTGACGGGGCACAGCCGCTTGACGCCCCATTCTTCCTTGGGCATGGGAAGTCCTTTCAATCCTGTCTCTGCTGGCAGATGATTCAGTGGCAACTGCCACAAGGCCGGGGCGGAGTCAAAGCCCAATCGGGACGACTTTCGCAGGAGGAGCGCCATGCGTCGGATCAGGCTCGAAGGGGCGCCCGAGATCGAGGTCGCGCTGCGCCGGTCGGCGCGGGCGCGCCGGATCAGCCTGCGTCTTTCGGGTCTCGACGGGCGCGTGACGCTGACGCTGCCGCGCTTTGTGCCCGAGGCCGAGGCGCTGGCCTTCCTGCAGGAAAAGGAGGGGTGGCTGCGGGGCCATCTGGACCGCCGCGATGCGCCGGTCGATGTGGCTCTCGGGGTGTCCCTCCCGGTCGAGGGGCACATGCTTCGGGTCGTCGCGGGGAGGGGCCGGTCCGTTCGGCTCGGCGATGACGAGATCGCCGTGCCCGGAGCGCCGGAGCAGGTGGCCTCGCGCCTTCAGGCCTATCTCAAGACGCGGGCGCGGGACCGGTTGGCGGCGTCGTCGGATCGCTATGCCGCCGCGCTGGGTCTCGGCTATTCGCGGCTGACCCTGCGAGATACGCGCTCGCGCTGGGGCTCCTGCACCTCGCGCGGCGCGCTGATGTATTCCTGGCGGTTGATCCTCGCACCGCCGGAGGTGCTGGAGTACGTCGCCGCGCATGAGGTTGCGCATCTGCAGGAGATGAATCACTCCAAGGCCTTCTGGACGCTCGTGGAGCGGCTCTACGGCGACTGGAGCGGGCCGCGCGACTGGCTCCGTCGCGACGGCAGCGGGCTGCATAGCTTCCGGTTCTAGCGGTTCTCCGGACCTGCGGATGCCTAGGGCAGGGGGCGGTCGTCACGGCGTTGACGCGCTCACGAAACGTGATCACAGTTCGCGTCATGCTCCAGACCCCGCGCCCCGCTCCGACCGCACCCCGACCTGCCGAGCCGGTGATCTCGGCCCATGACAGGGTCTATCGCGGGTTGCGCGGCCAGATCATGTTCGGAGAACTGGCCCCGGGCACGGCGCTGACCTTGCGCGGTATCGGCAAAAGCTTCGACGTCTCGATGACCCCGGCCCGGGAGGCGGTGAATCGGCTGGTGGCCGAGGGCGCCTTGTCGATGTCGGCCTCGGGTCGTGTCTCGACGCCGGAGCTGTCTGCCGAGCGGATCGAGGAGCTTGCGGCGCTCCGGGCGCTGATCGAAGTGGAACTGGCAAGCCGCGCGCTGCCGCGAGCGCATCTCGCACTGATCGACCGGCTGCAGACGATCAACCAAGCGATCTCGGAGACCGTCGCGCGGCGCGATGCCCCCGGCTATATCCGCCGCAACCTGGAGTTCCACCGGACGCTCTATCTCCGGGCGCAGGCTCCGGCGATGCTGGCCATGGCCGAGACGGTGTGGCTGCAGCTCGGGCCGACGATGGGCGCTCTATACGACCGGATGCGGCGGTCGGAGCCGCCCCATTACCACCGGCTGATCCTGGCGGCTCTGAAGGCCGGAGACGAGCCCGGTCTGCGTCTGGCGGTGCGCTCGGATGTCACGCAGGGCCTGCGGATGCTGATCGCCTGACACCGGCCACGGGAGCCGGATTTCGATGCGAAATCCGCGCGATTTCCGGATCGGAAATCGGTCCGGCGGAGACGCTGCGCCAGGCCTCAGGCCGCCAAGCCCTTGGAGCCCATCTTCAGGAATTTCTCGCGCCTCTTCGCCACAAGGTCCTTGCGCGACAAGGGCTCGAGATCACCGAGCATCGCCGCGATGGTCGCCCCGACCGAGGCAATCGCCTCGTCGCGATCACGATGCGCGCCCCCGAGCGGCTCCGAGATGATCCGGTCGATCACGCCGAGCTTCGAGAGATCCTGCGCGGTGAGCCGCAGCGCCTCGGCGGCTTCGCGCATCTTCTCCGCATCCTTCCACAGGATCGAGGCGCAGCCCTCCGGCGAGATCACCGAGTAGACGGAATGCTCGAGCATCGCGACCCGGTTCGCGGTGGCAAACGCGACCGCACCGCCGGAGCCGCCCTCGCCGATGATCACCGACACCAGAGGCACGCCGATCTGCAGGCATTTTTCCGTGGCGCGCGCGATCGCTTCGGACTGGCCGCGCTCTTCGGCGCCCTTGCCGGGATAGGCTCCGGGCGTGTCGACCAGGGTGACGACCGGCAGGTTGAAATTGTCGGCCATCTCCATCAGCCGGATCGCCTTGCGGTAGCCCTCGGGGCGCGCCATGCCGAAATTATGCGTCAGGCGCGTCTGGGTGTCGTGACCCTTCTCGTGGCCGATCAGCACGACAGGCATGTCGTTGAACCGTGCGAGACCGCCGATCACCGCATGGTCGTCGCCGAAGGCGCGGTCGCCCGCGAGCGGCGTGTATTCGGTGAAGAGCGCCTCGACATAATCGGTGCAATGCGGCCGGTCCGGGTGCCGCGCCACCTGGCATTTCCGCCAGGGCGTGAGCTTGCGGTAAAGGTCTTTCAGCAGCGCGTCGGCCTTCGCGTCGAGCGCCTTGGCCTCGGATTCGACATCCATTTCCTCGTTGGCCCGCGCCAGGGCCCTGAGTTCTTCGGCCTTGCCCTCGATCTCGGCGAGCGGCTTTTCGAAGTCGAGATAATGCATGATCGTCTTCCGGTTACGGTCGGCAGCACATATGACGCCGCCCCGGGCCGATTGCAACGCTTGCTCAGCCGAAGAGCACAGGCAAGAGCGACGCGACAAGAAGCGTCGCCATGGCCCAGTTGAACACCCGAAGCCGCCTCCGGTCCGACAACAGGCGCTGGACCGCGGTGCCGATCACCGTCCATGACGTGGTCGAAACCACCGATCCCGCGACATAGACGCCGGCCACCCACAGCACCCCCGTCAGATCGCGTCCCGGCGCGTAGAGCGTCACCGCCGAGAGCGCCATCGACCAGGCCTTCGGGTTCACCCATTGGAAGCTCGCCGCCTGCAGGAAGCTCAGCGGCCGGGCCGAGGCCCGCGTCCGGTCGGGCGGCGCGGCATTGGCGATCTTCCAGGCGAGCCACAGCATGTAGGCCACCGATACGACGCTGAGGATCGTGTAGGCCGGCGGCCAAAGGTCGAAGAGCCGCATCACTCCCAGGCCGACGGCGACGCACATCGCCGGAAATCCGAGCCCGACCCCGAGCATATGCGGGAGGGTCCGGCGGAAGCCGAAATTGGCGCCCGAGGCCATCAGCATCAGGTTGTTCGGTCCAGGCGTGATGGCCGTGACCAAAGCGAATGTCGCGAGAGCGGCGAGAAGGTCGAGTGTCATGGGTCCGATCTATGCCCGCAATGTCGCGGCGTGTGCTTGCAAAATGCGGCGCATGGCGAAACTATCTGCAACAAATGAGCGATATTGACCATATAGACCGCAAGATATTGCGCGCGCTCGAAGCCGATGGCCGACAGAGCAACCTCGCCCTGGCCGAGCGGGTCGGGCTGTCGCCCTCGGCCTGTCTGCGCCGCGTCGCTGCGCTGGAAAAATCCGGCGTCATCCGCGGCTACCGCGCCGTGCTCGCGCCGGAGAAGCTGGGCATCGGCTTTGTCGCCTACGTGACCGTGGGGCTCAACACCCATACCAAGTCCGCGCAGGAGGCGTTCGAGCGGGCGATCTCGCAAAGCCCCGAGGTCCGGGAATGCCACAACATCACCGGCGCGGTGGAGTATCTTCTTCGGGTCGAAGCGGCCGATCTCGCCGCCTACAAGCATTTCCACACCGAGGTGCTTGGCGTGCTCCCGCAGGTCAACGCCATCACCTCCTTCGTGGTCATGGGCTCGCCCAAGGATGAACGTGCGTGATTGCCTGAGCCGTGGCCGCGCGTTATCCCGGACCGACGCTCTGGAAAAAGGACCGACCCCATGCGTGCCGCAGCCCTGCTTTTCGCCGTCCTGACCACCCTGGCCGCCTGTGCCGATGGCCAGCGCGAGCTCAAGGAACCGGTGCGCGCGATCGGAGACTTCAAGCTCGGCCACGCCATTGTCGTGGCGCCGAACATCCAGCAGGGACCGGGCTCTCGCGACGCGAGCGCCGAAGAGTGGATCGAGGTTGTCGACGCGGCCCTCGAAGAGCGCTTCCGCCGCTACGAAGGCGAGCGCCTTTATCATATCGGCGTGTCGGTCGAAGGCTTCGTGCTGGCGGTCCCAGGCATCCCCCTGGTCTACACGCCGAAATCGGTGCTGATCGTGCGCGCCAACCTCTTCGACGACGCCGGACAGGTTCGGATGACCGACGAGGCGCACGAGATCACCGTGCTCGAGGCGCCCTCGGGCAAGACATTCCTGGGCTCGGGGAACAGCCAGACCAAGGAAGAGCAGATGCGCGCGCTCGCGGCCAACGCGGCGCTCCAGATCGAGAACTGGCTGCGCGGTCAGCAGAAGCGCGAAGGCTGGTTCGGCGGCCTGCCCGAGGACGGCGCCGAGCCCGTCTCCGAGGCGCCCGAGACCGAGGCGGAAGACGATGCGCTGCCCGAGACGCCGCAGGTCTTCGCGACCGTGATCGAGGCCGACCCCTCCGCAGGCGGTTGAGCCCGTCCTCGCAGGCGAAGCCTGCTTGATTTTCCGCTCTCAACCCAATATCTGGCCCGCGATGCAATCGGGCCGGAGGGCCCCCCAACTACCGTGAGGCGTCTGAGAAGATGGCAAAGGAAAAGTTTGAGCGCGGCAAGCCGCACTGCAACATCGGCACGATCGGTCACGTCGACCACGGCAAGAC
>NZ_JBHTMU010000059.1:0-14544 GCF_042679605.1 Litorisediminicola beolgyonensis | reverse complement strand
TGTCGACCTCGCCCGAGAGCGCCCCGATCCGCGCCTCCTGATCGGCGTTCTGGCCGCGCAGATCCTCGACCAGCGCCTCCAGCGCCTCGCGCCGCGCCGCCGCCAGCCGGGCCGCTTCGGTGCCCGCGTCGATCTCCGAACGCGCCCGCGCCAAGGCGAGGTTCAGCTCGTCGCGCTCCGACAGCGCCTCGTCCCGCGCCGCCGCCAGCTCCTCGGCATCGGCATTGAGCGCCGCGATGGTCTCGTCGCGCTCTGTCTGCCCCGCCAGAAGCGCCGCGACCTGCGTCTCGAAATCCTCGATCCGTGTCTCCGCCTGCGCCAGCGCCGCCCCTTGCGCATCGCGCTCCTCGGTCAGGCTCGCGATCAGCTGCCGCTGCTGCGCCAGCCGCGCCTCGCGGTCGTCGAGCGTCGCGGCCAGCGCGCCCATCTGGTCCGACAGCGCCGCGGTCTTGGCCTCTTCGAGACCCAGCGTCTCGGCCAGAGCCGCGACCTCGGCGGCAAGGTTCGACAGCTCGCTCTCCTGCCCGGTGATCGTCTCGCGCAGCACCGCCTGCACCACCATGAAGATGGTCAGCACGAACATCAGCACCAGCAGAAGCCCGGTCATCGCATCGACGAATCCCGGCCAGATCGAGGCCTGGAACTTCTGACCGCCGCGCCGCGCGAGCGCCATCGATCAGCCCTCCTTCGGGTGCTTGGTGAGCGGACGGACCACGGTGGCGCGCACCGGCTCGGCGCGGCGTCCCATCTGCCCGATCGTGCGGTTGAGCGCGGCGATCTCGGTCCGAAGCTCGGCCATGCTTTCCTGCCGCCCCGCCGAGATCTCTTCGAGGATGCGCAGCATCTGCACGTCGATGGAGCGCAGCCGCATCCGGCTCTCGGCATCCATCCCGCCATCGCCGCCACCCTCGCGCCGCTCGAGCACGTCGATCAGCCGCTCCTGCCCCTCGGCGATACGCGCCAGCCCGTGCGAGGACGGCGCGGTCGCGTCCATCCGTTCGGTCATCCGCTCGATCGCATCGGCGAGCTGGCCGAGCCGCGCGTCGACCTCGGCGCGGTTGTCCTCGGCGCGGGTGTAGAGCTGGCCCATGACCTCGAACTGCTCGGCCACCTGTTCGAGCACCACCGCCATGCCGGTGATCTCGCCCGCGCCCTCGCCCTCTGCGCCGTCCGAGGAAAACCCGATCCGGGTGATCGAGGACAGCCATTCCTCGAGCTCGCGGTAGAACCGGTTCTGCCCGTGCCCGGCGAAGAGCTCCAGAAGCCCCACGATCAGCGATCCGGCGAGACCCAGAAGCGACGAGGCAAAGGCCACGCCCATGCCGCCCAGCTGGCTTTCCAACCCGTTCATCAGCCGCGAGAAGACCGCGACGCCGCTCTCGCCCTCCTGCGGGGCCAGCCCGCGGATCGTGTCGACAAGCGCCGGCACCGTCGTCGCGAGCCCGTAGAACGTGCCCAGAAGACCGAGAAAGATCAGCAGCGACACGATGTAGCGCGTGATCTCGCGCATCTCGTCGATACGCTGCGCCACCGAATCGAGGATCGACCGCGTCGAGGTCGTGGTGATCTGCATCCGCTTGCCGCGCTTGCGCAGAAGCGCCGCGAGCGGCGCCAGAAGCTGCGGCGGCGTCTGCGGAAACCGTGTGTCCGGCGCGGTCACGAAGGTCTCGATCCAGCGGACCGAGCCCATCAGCTGCACCACCTGCCAGAAGCAGGACAGGACCCCGATCACGAAGACGATCAGGATGAACCCGTTGAGCCAGGGATTGGCCTCGAAAACCGGCAGGACCCGGGGCAATGCCAGAACCGCGCCCGCGCCCGACAGGCCGAGCACCGCCAGCATCAGGATGATCTGGCGGATCGGTTGCGAGAAATGCGCCCTGGCCTCGAGATCGGCGTGATCCATTTGGCCCCTTCCCGGAGTGATCCTGTCCTCTGTCCCAGTGAGAGGAGCCTAGAGACCCTTTCCAGCAAAGCCAAGCGTTTACGCGGCGAGGTTGCGCACCCGTTCGGCCAGCCAGGACAAGTCCGCGTCGCGGACGCCGAGTGTTTCCAGATGATCGACAGTATTGAGGAGATACTCGGTATTGGGTCCGCGTCCGCCAACCGCCCGCGCGATGATCTGCGCCTGTTCCTCGAGCGGCAGCCCCCCGCAATACTGGACGTGGTCGGGGTCGATCACATAGGCCAGCGCGGTGATCTCCTCGCCGCCTTCCAGCGTCAGCGGCACGAGGCGTTCGAGATAGGCCGAGGAGATCAGCTCCCGGTCGCGCAGATAGGCCAGCACCTCGTCCTGCTGCGCGTCAGGCGCGGCCAGCGCCAGCCCGTCGCAGCAGGTCGTCTCGTCGGGATCGAGCGCCATGACGAGCCCCGGCTCCTCGGGCGTACCGCGATGGTGGATCGAGCGCATGCAGAAGCTCCGGCGGTAGCCCTGAAGGCGCGCCTTGCGGGTCTCGACCACGTCGAAACCGGGGTTCCAGAGCAGGGAGGCGTAGCCGAATACCCACAGGGTCATGGTGCTGGTCCTTCGCTTTGGCCGGTTGTAAACACCAATCCACGCGCCAGTGAAAGGGGATCGCCATGCTGAGGGTGTTGACGCTGATCGTGCTGGCGCTCGGGGCGCTCTGGTCCGGCTATTGGTGGCAGCAGAGCGCCCGGATCGAGGCCGACACGCAGGCCTGGCTCGACGCCACCCCCTGGGCTTCCGCCCGAGGGATCGAGGTCCAGGGCTTCCCGAACCGGGTCGATGTGACCCTCCTCGATCCCGAACTGTCCTCGGGCGGGCTGCGCTGGAGCGGCGCGCTTCTGCAAATTCTTCAGCTGGTCTATTCCAAGGATCACCTGATCCTCGCCCTGCCCCCCGAACAGGAGATCGCCGCGGGCTCGGAGATCTGGCGCGTCGCGACCGACGCGATGCGCGCCTCGGTCGTGCGCGGCGAGACGCCCGCGCCCGGGCGGGTCGTCGCCGAAGCCGCCCGGGTCGAGATGACGGCCCCCGGCGGCACCACGCTCCGCCTCTCCGAACCCCGCGCCGCGCTGACGCCGGTGACGCCGCAGGCCGCCGATTTCGCCGTCGCCACAGGCCCCGTCACGACAGAAGAGGGCCTCCGGCTCGACGCGCTGCGCCTCGCCGGACGGGTGCAGCTTCCGACCGCCGACTGGATCGAGATCAGCGACGGCACGCTCCTCGTGGACGGGGTCTCCTTCACGATCACCGGTCGGCTCGAGGCCGGAAGCGACCGCCAGTTGCGCGGCCGCCTCACCCTCGACCCCGCCCCCGACGCCGATCCGGTCGCCCCCCTGCCCGAGCCCCTTCGCGACGCGCCGGTCACGCTGACGATCGCCGATGGCGTGGCGCGCATCGGCGCGACCGACCTCCTCCGCCTGCCTCCCCTGCCCTGAGCGGCCGCCCTGACTGCCCGCCCTTACCGCCCGCGAAAGCGGCGGCGAAAAACGGCGCTTTTTCCAAGAAACACCTATTGCCGCCCAAGCCCTTGCGATCCGGAAATGCACAGAGTTGACTGCTGTCAACTGTGACGGAGCCCAGCATGACAGACGCCCTCGCCGCCCGGATCGAGGCCAAGCGCGACGACCTGATCGCCCTGACCCAGGACCTGATCCGCATCCCGACCCGCAATCCTCCGGGCGAGAATTACGACGCGATCTGCGCCTTTCTCGACCGCCGCCTCGCGGCGAAGGGCTTCACCTGCACCCGCATCCGCGCCGAGGGCGCGCCCGGCGACAGCGACCGCCATCCGCGCTGGAACATCGTCGTCCGGATCGAGGGGACCCGCCCCGGCGAATGCGTGCATTTCAACTCGCACCACGACGTCGTCACGGTGGGCGAAGGCTGGACCCGCGATCCCTTCGGCGGCGAGCTTGACGGAGACCGCCTCTACGGACGCGGCTCCTGCGACATGAAGGGCGGGCTCGCCGCCTCGATCATCGCCGCCGAGGCGTTCCTGGAGGAATATCCCGAGTTCGCGGGCGCCATCGAGATCTCGGGCACCGCCGACGAGGAATCCGGCGGCTATGGCGGCGTCGCGCATCTGGCCCAGGAGGGCTGGTTCGATCCCGCCCGCGTCCAGCACGTGATCATCCCCGAGCCGCTCGGCAAGGACCGCATCTGCGTCGGCCATCGCGGCGGCTGGTGGGCCGAGATCGAGACGCTGGGCGAGATCGCCCACGGCTCGATGCCGTTCCTCGGCGATTGCGCGGTCCGCCACATGGGCGCGGTGATCGCGGCCTTCGAGGAGCAGCTCTTCCCCGCGCTGGCCGAGCGGCGGACCGAGATGCCGGTGATCCCCGACGGCGCGCGCCAGCCGACGCTGAACCTCAATTCCCTGCATGGCGGCGAGGCCGAGGAGACCGGCTATACCGGCCTGCCCGCGCCCTGCGTGCCCGACAGCTGCCGCCTGATCATCGACCGCCGGTTTTTGATCGAGGAGAGCTACGACGCGGTGCGCGAGGAGGTCATCGCGGTGCTCGACGCGCTCAAGGAGCGCCGCCCGGGCTTCGAGTATCGCCTGCGCGATCTGAACCGCATCGACCCGACCCAGACCCCGCCCGATGCGCCCGTGGTGACCGTCACCGAAGCCGCGATCCGCGAGGCGCTCGGGCGCGAGGCGGCGCAGATCGCGTCGCCGGGGAGCTACGACCAGAAGCATATCGACCGGATCGGGCGGCTGAAGAACTGCATCGCCTACGGACCGGGGCATCTGGAGCTGGCGCACAAGCCGGACGAATGGATCGGCGTGACCGACATGCTCGATTCGGCGCGGGTGATGGGCCGGGTCCTGGAACGGCTGCTCCTGCCCGCGTGAGACCTGCGGGACCGAGGGGGCCGTCTGCCCCCTCGGGCTCCCCCGAGCGGTATTTGGAAAAAGAAGAAGCCTAAAGGGGGGCGGCGCTTAACCTTTGATGGACGCAGCGCGCGGGTGGGCTCACGCTTTGGTGCGGGCGCGCCCGGCCTACCCGACCGCGATATTGTCGATCAGCCGCACGCCGTCGATCCAGGCGGCGGCGAAGAGGCGGGCGGGCGCTTCGGCTGCCTCGAGCTGGCGGAGATCGTCGAGGGCGCGGAGCTCGAGATACTCGACCTCGGTGAAGCCCGCGGCGAGGAGGCGGACCGCGGCGTCGCGGGCCAGATCCGTGGCGCCTCCCCCGGCAAGGAGACCCTCGGCCATGCGCGCCATCTCTTGTGCCAAAGCGGGTGCGGCGGCGCGGCCTTCGTCGGTCAGGCGCTGGTTGCGCGACGACAGCGCCAGCCCGTCGGGATCGCGGACCGTGGGGCAGCCCTGGATCTCGATCGGGATATCGAGATCGCGGGCGAGGCGGCGGACCACCTGTAGCTGCTGGAAATCCTTCTCGCCGAAACAGGCGATATCGGCGCCGGTCATCAGGAAGAGCTTGGTCACCACCGTGGCGACCCCGTCGAAATGGCCGGGCCGGTGCGCACCGCAGAGCACATCCGTCAGCCCCGCGACCGAGACGGTGGTGGCGAAGCCCGGCGGGTAGACGGTCTCTGGGCCGGGCACGAAAAGCGCGTCGATCCCGAGGGGGGCGAGCTTTTCGGCATCCTCGATCTCGGTCCGGGGGTAATTTTCCAGATCTTCGGGGCGGTTGAACTGCTTGGGATTGACGAAGATCGTCACGATCACCCGGTCGGCGGCGGATTTTGCGGCCTCGACGAGGCTCAGATGCCCGGCATGGAGCGCGCCCATGGTCGGGACCACGGCGACGCGGTCGCCGTGCGATTTCCAGTCCGAGACGGCGGCGCGCAGATCGTCCAGGTCGCGCAGGATCGGGGCGCTCACCGGGCGGCTCCGGGGGCGGTGTCGCCGAAGACATGTTCGGGGCCGGGGAAGCTTCGCGCCCGGACCTCGCGCGCGTAGTCGGCGATGGCGGCCTCGCCATCGGTGCCGAGGCTCGCGTAGCGCTTGACGAATTTCGGTTTGAAGGCGGTGAAGAGCCCCAGCATGTCGTCGACCACGAGGATCTGACCGTCGCATCCGGCGCTCGCACCGATGCCGATGGTGGGGATGGCAAGCTCGGCGGTGATCCGGTCCGAGAGGGTCTCGGGGATCTTCTCGAGCACCACGGCGAAGGCGCCCGCCCCCGCCACGGCGCGGGCATCGGCGAGAAGCGTCTCGGCGGCGGCGCCGCGGCCCTGCACCTTGTAGCCGCCGAGCGTGTTGATCGCCTGCGGCGTCAGCCCGACATGGGCCATGACCGGCACGCCGCGCGCGGTCAGGAAGGCGATAGTCTCGGCCATCGCCTGCCCGCCCTCGAGCTTGACCGCGCCCGCGCCGGTCTCGGCCATCAGCCGCGCGGCGTTGCGGAAGGCCTGGGCCGGGCTTTCCTCGTAGGAGCCGAAGGGCATGTCCACGACCATCATCGCCCGGGAGAGACCGCGGCGCACCGCCTGGCCGTGCAGGATCATCATCTCCATCGTCACGCCGAGGGTCGAGGTCAGGCCGTGCAGGACCATGCCGACGCTGTCGCCCACCAGGACGAAATCGCAATGCGCATCCATCATCTGCGCCATGGGCGTGGTATAGGCGGTCAGGCTGACGATGGGGGTGCCGCCCTTCATCGCCCGGATGTCATCCGGCATGGGCGCGGTCTTTCTGGCCGTGGCGCTCATCTCTGTCCTCCCCGCTCCGGTCGGCTGGGGTCGTAGCAGCCTCCGGGACGCTGGCAAAGGATAAGCCGCGCGCGACCTGCTTGATTGCGCTCACAAAGACGGAAAGGATAGCGCGAGACCTCATATCGCCCGGGAGA
Source organism: Litorisediminicola beolgyonensis (assembly GCF_042679605.1). Classification (NCBI taxonomy): domain Bacteria; kingdom Pseudomonadati; phylum Pseudomonadota; class Alphaproteobacteria; order Rhodobacterales; family Paracoccaceae; genus Litorisediminicola; species Litorisediminicola beolgyonensis. Next base: position 7,761 of record NZ_JBHTMU010000059.1, on the reverse strand, counting down.
CCCGCCATGATCCGCTCCGCCCGCCCCGCTTTCCTTGCGCTGATGCTGTCGGCCGCGCCGCTCTGGGCCCAGAGCACCGACCTGACGCTGGCGATCCAGCTCGAGCCGCCGCATCTCGATCCGACCTCGGCCGCGGCGGGTGCGATCGACTCGGTGCTTTACAGCAATGTCTTCGAGGGGCTGACCCGCTTCGAGGCGGATGGCTCGGTCGTCCCGGCGCTTGCCGAGAGCTGGGACATCTCCGAGGACGGCACGGTCTACACCTTCCACCTGCGCGAGGGCGTGAGCTTCCATGACGGCACGGGCTTCGACGCGGAGGACGTGAAGTTCAGCCTCGACCGGGCGCGGGCCGAGGATTCGACGAACGCGCAGAAGGCGCTTTTCGCGGGAATCTCGGAGGTCACGGTGGTCGATCCGGCGACGGTCGAGGTGACGCTGTCGGCGCCCGATGGCGGGTTTCTCTTTAATCTGGCCTGGGGCGATGCGGTGATCGTCGCGCCCGAGAGCATCGAGACCATCAAATCCGCTCCGGTCGGCACGGGGCCCTTCCGTTTCGCGGAATGGGTGCAGGGCGACCGGGTCGAGCTGGCCCGCAACGCCGACTACTGGGGCGCGGCCCCGGCGCTCGAGACCGCGCGGTTCAAGTTCATCTCCGACCCGACGGCGGCCTTCGCGGCGATGATGGCGCAGGATATCGACGCCTTCGCGGGCTTCCCGGCGCCCGAGAACCTGCCGCAGTTCGAGACCGACCCGCGCTTTACCGTGACCACGGGCTCGACCGAGGGCGAGACGATCCTCGCGATGAACAACGGGGTCGCGCCCTTCGACAACCCGCTGGTGCGCGAGGCGGTGGCGCTGGCGGTCGATCGCGATGCGATCATCCAGGGCGCGATGTTCGGACAGGGCGTGCCGATCGGCACGCATTTCGCGCCGCACAATCCCGACTATGTCGATCTCCTGGACCTCTCGCCCTACAACCCGGACCGCGCGCGCGAGCTGATGGCCGAGGCGGGGCTCGCGGAAGGGGTGACGGTCACGCTGAAGCTGCCGCCGCCCTCCTATGCCCGGCGCGGCGGCGAGATCGTCGCGGCGCAGCTGCGCGAGATCGGGATCGAGACCGAGATCACCAATCTCGAATGGGCGCAGTGGCTGGAAGAGGTCTTCCGCGGCAAGGATTTCGGTCTGACCATCGTCAGCCATACCGAGCCGATGGACATCAATATCTATGCTCGGCCGGATTACTACTTCCAGTATGACAACCCGGAGTTTCAGTCGCTGATCGAGACGCTGACCGCGACCACCGATCCGGCGGAGCGCTCGGAGCTTCTGAAGACGGCGCAGAGGATGATCGCCGAGGATCACGTCAACGCCTATCTCTTCCAGCTGGCCTATCCGACCGTGGCGGATGCACGGCTCGAGGGGCTCTGGGTCAACCAGCCGACGCAGGCCAACCCGCTGGCGCAGGTGCGCTGGACCGAGTGATCCGGCGCCGCAGGGGAACGTCTTAGCCGTAAAAGCGGCCGGGCGCCTTGTGCAGCCCGGCCGTTACTGATTACGGCACTGGCGGTGGCGGCCGGGCCGGATCACTCGGCTGCAATACGCTTGTCCGGATCGACGACCATGTCGCGATAGCTGTCGATGATCGCCATGAACTCGTCATGCTCCTGCTTCGGCACGCCGACATAGGACAGGGTCGCCGCGATCTCGAGGCGGACGGTGTCGAAATCCTGCTCGGACACGTTGAGATGCGCGTGGCTCTCGCGCATGTCGCGCCCGGGATAGCATTTGGGGCCACCGGTTTCCTCGATCGACCAGGCGGTCACGAGGAACTTGAAGCCGGCATGGCCGCCCTCGGTGTGGAACTTGTCGACCGCCGGGTTGGCGTTGGCGGACGCGTTGGAATAGAGGCGGTCGACCAGAACATCGACCGCACCCGCGATCCCGTAAAACCCGCCGAGGCGGTCGAACAGAGACTCGTCAGCCATGATTATCTACTCCTCCCTGAGATATCGTGCTGGATGAATAGCACGGTCCGGCCTCCTCTCCGGACCGCGCCGGCGCCCCTTGCGGGGCGCGTCCTCCCAAGGGAGGAACCTTGTCTCAGTCGGCGTCGCGCGACCCTTCCATGCGCGCGACGAGCGATCTGAGTTCTTCGCGCAGATGGACCAGCGCATCCCGGTTCAGACCGGTCGTGCATTCCACCTCCTGCTGCGCGCGCGAGCTGGCGTCGTGCAGGGCGGTCCCTGCCTCGGTCAGCTCGATCCACACGGCGCGCCGGTCCTTCGGATCCGGCACCCGACGCACGAAGCCCGCCGCAACGAGCCTGTCCACCAAGGGCGTGATCGCATTCGCCGGCAGGATCAGCCGTTCGGCGATCCTGCGCATCTTCTGCGGTCCGTCCTGCCACAGCACCAGCATCACGAGGTACTGCGGATAGGTGAGCCCGATGGCATCGAGACGCCCCCGATACGCCCGTACGACCGCGTTGGAAGCGGCGTAGAGCGCAAAGCAGAGCTGGTCATCCAGCGTGAGAGCGCGTTCCTTCATCGGTTCGCCTAAAGTTAGTGCAGACACGATATATGCAGACACGAGGCTTTCGGTCAAAAGCTTTCCCCGCTGCGCGGCGCATGCCCGGGCTCTCGGGAATGCAAAATCATCGACCCCAAGGGGCGTTTTCCGCGCTGGACCAGAGGGTTGGCCGCGCATAGGCTCGGGCCATGATCGCCTTTGCCCTCCGCCGTCTGATCTCTCTGGCGCTCAGTCTTCTGGTCGCGAGCGCGGTGATCTTCCTGGTGGTCGAGGTGATTCCCGGCGATCCGGCGAGCTTCATGCTGGGAATCAACGCCCAGCCCGACACGGTCGCGGCGCTCTCGGCGGAGCTCGGGCTCGATCAGCCGGTCTGGCAGCGCTACCTCGCCTGGGTCGGCGGCATGCTGACCGGCGATTTCGGCACCTCCTACACCTATCGCACCCCGGTCGCCGAGATGGTCGCAGACCGGCTCTGGATCTCGCTGCCGCTGGCGCTCTACGCGCTGGCCCTGTCGACCGCGCTGGCGTTCCCGGCGGGGGTGATCGCGGCGTCGCGGCGCGGGCGACCCGCGGATCTGGCGGTCATGGGCGCGACGCAGCTCGGGGTGGCGATCCCGAATTTCTGGTTCGCGATGCTCCTGACCTTCCTCTTCGCGATCAAGCTCGGCTGGTTCTCGGCCGGAGGCTTTCCCGGCTGGTCCGACCCGCTCGCCGCGCTCAAGGCGCTGACGCTCCCGGCCATCGCGCTGGCGCTGCCGCAGGCGGCGATCCTCGCGCGGGTCATGCGCTCGGCGCTGATCGACATCCTCGGCGAGGATTTCATCCGCACCGCCCGCGCCAAGGGCCTGAGCCGGAGCCAGGCGCTCTGGCGGCACGGGGTGCGAAACGCGCTGATCCCGGTCCTGACGATCATCGGTCTGCAGTTCTCGTTCCTGATCGCGGGCGGGATCATCATCGAGCAGGTCTTCTACCTGCCGGGGCTCGGGCGGCTGATCTTCCAGGCGATCTCGCAGCGCGACCTGATCGTGGTCGAGTCGGTGGTGATGCTCCTGGTCTTCGCGGTGATCCTCGTGACCTTCCTGACCGATCTCGCCTATGCGGCGGTCGATCCGCGCCTGAGGCGGCGGACATGATCCGCGCGCTCCTGCCCGGCGCGATCCTGACCGCGATCTTCCTCGCGGCGGCCGCCGTGAGCTTTGTCTGGACGCCCTATGCGACCGACGGCGTGTCGATCCCCGACCGGCTGCAGGCGCCCTCGGCGCTCTACTGGCTCGGGACCGACCAGATGGGCCGCGACATCCTCTCGATGCTGATGGTCGGCGCGCGCACCTCGATCGCGGTGGCGCTGGTGGCGGTCGGGATCGGCATGGGCGCGGGCGTGCCGCTGGGCCTCTGGGCGGCGGCGCGGCGCGGCAGTTGGACCGACGAGCTGATCATGCGCGGCAACGATCTGGTCTTCGCCTTCCCGAGCCTCGTCATCGCGATCCTGATCACGGCGGTCTTCGGGCCGGGCGCGGTGAACGCGATCATCGCCATCGGCATCTTCAACATCCCAGTCTTTGCGCGGCTGACGCGCGGCGCGGCGCTGTCGCTCTGGAGCCGCGAGTTCATCCTCTCTGCCCGGGTGGCGGGCAAGGGCGCGGCGCGGATTTCGGCCGAGCACATCCTGCCGAACCTCGCCAATCTCCTGATCGTGCAGGGCACCATCCAGTTCTCGCTCGGCATCCTCGCCGAGGCGGGGCTGAGCTATGTGGGTCTCGGCGCGCAGCCGCCGATCCCGTCCTGGGGGCGGATGCTGGCGGAGGCGCAGACCTTCGTGTCGCTCGCGCCGCATGTGGCGCTGATGCCGGGGCTGGCCATCGTGCTGATGGTCTTGGGGCTGAACCTTCTTGGCGACGGGTTGCGCGACCGGCTCGATCCGCGGCTCTCGGGAGAGCGGGCATGAGCCTTCTGGAGATCGACCGGCTGTCGGTGCGGATCGGCGAGACCGAGATCCTGCGCGAGGTGTCGCTGTCGGTCGCCCCCGGCGAGATCGTGGCGCTGACGGGCGAGAGCGGGTCGGGCAAGTCGATGACCGCGCTGGCGGCGATGGGACTTCTGCCGCGCGGGGCGGAGACCTCGGGGGCGCTGGGGCTCGGAGGCGAGGACCTCCTGAGCCTGTCCGAGCGGCGGCTCTGCGGGCTCAGGGGCAAGGCGATGGGGATGATCTTCCAGGAGCCGATGACCGCGCTCAACCCGGTCCAGACCATCGGCGCGCAGGTGGCCGAGACCGCGCGCATCCACGCCGCGACCCCGGGCAAGGCCGAGGACCTCGCCCGCCGCGCATTGGACCGTGCGGGGCTCGAGGCGATCCCGATGGACCGCTATCCCCACGAGCTCTCGGGCGGGCAGCGGCAGAGGGTGGTCATCGCGATCGCCACGGTGCTGGCGCCGCGTCTCCTGATCGCCGACGAGCCGACCACCGCGCTCGATGTCACCACGCAGGCGCGGATCTTGTCGCTTCTGGAGCGGCTCGCGCGCGAGGACGGGATGGGGCTTCTCCTGATCACCCATGACCTCGCCGTCGTGCATGGGCTGGCCGACCGGATCGCGGTGATGAACAAGGGCGAGGTGGTCGAGACGGGACCCACCAAGACCGTCTTCGCCGAGCGCCGCCATCCCTATACCCGCGCGCTCTTCGAGGCCTCGGCCCATCGCGCCGACCTGGTGCCGCAGGACGCGCAAATGCCGCTTCTGACCGTCAAGGGTCTCACCCGCACCTATCCGCTGCCGCGCCCCCGGCCCTTCGCGCCGCGTCCGCGCATGACCGCGCTCAAGGATGTGAGCTTCACCCTCGGGCGCGGCGAGCGGCTGGGGCTCGTGGGCGAGAGCGGGTCGGGCAAATCCACCCTCACCCGCGCGCTTCTGGGGCTCGACCCGGTGGACAGCGGCACCATCGCGCTCGCTGCCGATGCGCCCGGGGCCAAGCGGATGCAGGTGGTCTTCCAGGACCCCTATGGCAGTTTCAATCCGCGCCACCGCGTCCGCCGCCTTCTGGCAGAGCCGTTCCACGGGCTGCCCGATGCGCCGACCGGCGCGGCGCTCGACGCGCGCATCGCCCGCGCGCTCAACGATGTCGGGCTCGAGCCCTCCGCCGCCGACCGCCACATCCACGCCTTTTCGGGCGGGCAGCGCCAGCGCATCGCCATCGCCCGCGCGCTGATCACCGATCCCGAGATCATCCTCTTCGACGAGGCGACCTCGGCTCTCGATGTCCGGGTGCGGGCGCAGATCCTCGACCTGATCGCCGATCTCTCGCGCCGCTACGGGCTGAGCTACATCTTCATCTCGCATGATCTCTCGGTGGTGCGCGGCATCACCGACCGGGTGCTGGTCCTGAAGGACGGCGAGATCGTCGAGGACGCGGCCACCGAAACCCTCTTCGACAATCCGCGCCACCCCTATACGATCGCGCTGATGGAGGCGGCCCCGCGGCTGCCCGACCATCCCGACAGCGCAGAGGGAGGAGGAGACCATGCTGCCTGATCTGCCCTTCGATCCGTCCCGCCTTCTGATCGGCGGAGAGTGGCTGGACGCGCCCGACACGCTGGAGCTGAGCGATCCCTCGACCGGAGAGGCCCTGGCCCGCATCGCCCGCGGCGGCGCATCCGAGATCGACGACGCCGTCGCCGCCGCCCGCGCCGCGCTCGACGGTCCCTGGGGCCGCGCCGCGCCCGCCCAGCGCGGCCGCTGGCTGATGGAGATGTCGCGCATCGTCACCGCCGAGACCGAGCGCCTTGCCTTCCTCGAGGCGCGCGATGTCGGCAAGCCCCTGGGCCAGGCCCGCGCCGACGCGCTGGCGCTGGCGCGCTACCTCGAGTTCTACGCGGGCGCCGCCGACAAGCTGCACGGCGAGACGCTCCCCTATCTCGACGGCTACACGGTTTACACGCTGCGCGAGCCGCACGGGGTCACGGGCCATATCGTGCCCTGGAACTACCCGATGCAGATCATCGGCCGCTCGGTCGGCGCAGCCCTGGCCGCCGGCAATGCCTGCGTTCTGAAACCCGCCGAGGAAGCCTGCCTGACCGCGCTCGCCTTCGCCGAGATCGCCTGCCGCGCGGGCCTGCCTCCCGGTGCCCTAAACGTCGTGCCGGGGCTCGGGGCCGAGGCCGGAGCTGCGCTCGCCGCCCATCCCGGCATCGACCATCTGAGCTTCACCGGCTCGGTCGCCACCGGCGCGGCGGTGCAGGCCGCCGCCAGCGCCAACGCGGTGCCGGTCACGCTGGAATTGGGCGGCAAGTCGCCGCAGCTCGTCTTCGAGGATGCCGATCTCGACGCCGCCCTGCCGATGCTTGTCGGCGCCGGGCTCCAGAATTGCGGCCAGACCTGCTCGGCCGCCTCGCGGATCCTGGTGGCCGCGCCAATCTTCGACGAGGTCGCGCGCCGGATGGCCGAGGCCTATGCCGCGCGCAAGATCGGCCCGGCGCTCGAGGATCCGGGGCTTGGACCCCTGATCAGCGCGCGCCAGAAGGCGCGGGTCGCGGCGTTCCTGGACGAGGCCCGCGACCTGCCCTGCCTCGCCGCGCCCGAACTGCCCGCTGACCTGCCGCAAGGCGGGCATTACATCGCCCCCCGGCTTTTCGGCCCGGTCCCGCCCGACCACCCGCTGGCGCAGGACGAGGTCTTCGGCCCGGTGCAGGTGCTGATCCCTTTCGAGACCGAGAACGAGGCCGTCGCCATCGCCAATGGCACACGCTACGGGCTCGTCGCCGCGGTCTGGACCCGCGACGGCGCGCGGCAGATGCGGCTCGCCAAGCGGCTGCGCGCGGGGCAGGTCTTCGTGAACACCTATGGCGCGGGCGGCGGGGTGGAGCTGCCCTTTGGCGGACGCGGGCTATCGGGGCATGGCCGCGAAAAGGGCTTCGAGGCGCTCTACGGCTTCACCGCGCTCAAGACCGTGGCCGCGCATCATGGCTAAGCCCTTGGCCGCGCTTCTGATCTTCGCCGCCTCGGTGATCACGGCGGGGCTCTTCGGGGTGCTCCACAACCAGCTCAGCTATTCGGTCGGACCGGCCTATTTCACCGAGCTGAAGTTCGACCAGTTCGGAATCGCCCCCGACCGGCAGACCCGGCTCGGCGCGGCGCTGATCGGCTGGCGGGCCAGCTGGTGGATGGGCGCGGCGCTGGCGGTGCCGGTCCTGGTCCTCGGCTGGGCCACGGCACGGCGGGGCGCGACGCTGCTTGCGGGCG
>NZ_JBHTMU010000058.1:0-15773 GCF_042679605.1 Litorisediminicola beolgyonensis | reverse complement strand
GCGGTGCTGCCCGCGCGCGAGACGCTGAGCGAGCGCGAGATCAGCGCAAGGATCGATGCCGCGACCGCGCTTGGTGACGCGGCGCAGCTTCGGCGCGGCCTGATCGAGCACGGGCTTGCGCGGCGCAGCCGCGACGGCAGCGCCTACACGCGCATCGAACAGGCGCCGCCGCCCGAGGCCCTCGCGCTTCTCGACGCGCTCAGGGCGCGGCGCGGGGCAGGGGGCGATCCCGGCGCGGGTCTCTGACGCAGCGTTGCGCTTTGCCTTCGCGGCGCCGGGATGGTTCAAAGGGGGCGACAGACCCCGCGCCCTTTGAGACAGGACCAGACCGACATGCAGTACGAGGCCATCACCTACGCGCTCGACGAGGGCGTCGCGATCATCACCCTCAACCGGCCCGAGCTGCGCAACGCGCTCAACTCCCAGATGCGGGCCGAGATCACCGACGCGATCAAGCGTGCCGACCGCGAGGCGCGCGCCATCGTGCTGACCGGGGCCGGGGACAAGGCCTTCTGTTCGGGGCAGGATCTTGGCGACAGCCGCTCGGCGGCCACGCTCGATGTGGAGCGGACGCTGCGCGACGAGTACGAGCCGATGCTGCGTGCCATCGTCGAATGCCGCCTGCCGGTGATCGCCGCGGTGAACGGCGTCGCGGCCGGGGCCGGGGCCAACCTCGCGCTGGTCTGCGACATCACCATCGCCGCCGAGAGCGCGAGCTTCCTGCAGGCCTTCACCCGGATCGGCCTCATTCCGGATGCGGGCGGTACCTGGACCCTGCCGCGCCAGATCGGCCTGCAGAAGGCGATGGGCGCGGCGCTTTTCGCCGAGCCGGTCAGCGCGGCGCAGGCCGAGGCCTGGGGCATGATCTGGGAAGCGGTGCCCGATGCCGAGTTCGACGCCCGCTGGCGCGCCCGCGCCCGTCAACTCGCCACCGGTCCGACCGAGGCCTATGCCCGCGTGAAGACCGCGCTCCGTGCCTCCTCGGGCAACAGCCTTGAAGAGCAGCTGGCGCTCGAGGCGCAGCTTCAGGGCCAGTGCGGACGCAGCCGGGATTTCCGTGAGGGCGTGATGGCCTTTCTCGAGAAGCGCCCCGCCGTCTACGAGGGTCGCTGACCCGCCGCCAGGTGTCCCAGCTCACGAAAAAGGGCCGCTGCCACTCTGGCAACGGCCCTTTCTTCAGTCCGATCCGAAGCCGCGTTCAGCGGTCTTCGATGTCGATGTAATCGCGCGTGGTCATGCCGAGATACAGCTGGCGCGGACGGCCGATCTTGTTCTGCGGATCGCCCAGCATTTCCTTCCACTGGCTGATCCAGCCCACCGTCCGGCTCACGGCGAAGATCGGCGTGAACATGGAGGTCGGGAAGCCCATCGCCTCGAGGATGATGCCCGAATAGAAATCGACGTTCGGGAAGAGCTTCTTCTCGGAGAAGTAGTCGTCCGCGAGCGCGGCCTCTTCCAGCGCCTTGGCGGTGGCGAGGACCGGATTGTTCTCGACGCCCAGGAGATCGAGCACCTCGTCGGCGGATTGCTTCATCACCTTCGCGCGCGGGTCGAAGTTCTTGTAGACCCGGTGGCCGAAGCCCATCAGGCGGAAGGGATCGTTCTTGTCCTTCGCGCGGGCGATGTATTCGGGGATGTTGTCGGGCGAGCCGATCTCCTTGAGCATCTCGAGGCAGGCCTGGTTGGCGCCGCCATGGGCCGGGCCCCAGAGACAGGCGATGCCGGCCGCGATGCAGGCGAAGGGGTTGGCGCCGGAGGACGAGGCCAGACGCACCGTCGAGGTCGAGGCGTTCTGCTCGTGATCGGCGTGCAGCGTGAAGATGCGGTCCATCGCGCGGGCGAGGATCGGATCGACGATGTATTCCTCGGCCGGGACCGCGAAGCACATGTGCAGGAAGTTGGCCGCGTAATCGAGATCGTTGCGCGGATACACGAAGGGCTGGCCGATCGAGTACTTGTAGGCCATCGCCGCGATGGTCGGCATCTTCGCGATCAGCCGGTGCGAGGCGATCTCGCGCTCGCGGGCGTCGTGGATGTTGGTCGAGTCGTGGTAGAAGGCCGACATCGCACCGACCACGCCGACCATGGTGGCCATCGGGTGCGCGTCGCGGCGGAAGCCACGGAAGAAGTTGTGCATCTGCTCGTGGATCATGGTGTGACGGGTCACCATGTTCTCGAAATGCTCGAGCTGTTGCGCCGTCGGCAGCTCGCCGTAGAGCAGGAGGTAGCAGACCTCGAGGTAATGCGATTTCGACGCGAGCTGGTCGATGGGGTAGCCGCGATGCAGCAGCTCGCCCTTGTCGCCGTCGATGAAGGTGATGGTCGAGTCGCAAGACGCGGTCGAGGTGAAGCCCGGGTCGTAGGTGAACACGCCCGCCTGCGCGTAGAGCTTGCGGATGTCGATGACATCCGGGCCCGCGGTGGGAGAGTAGATCGGCAGCTCGTAGCTGTCGTCACCGATGGAGAGCGTCGCGGTCTTGGAACTTTCGGCCATGGGCAGATCCCTTCAGTCTGTTCGGCAGGAACGCGTCGCCCCGCCATGTTCTTCGGTCCGCGGCCCCCCGTGGGTGCCGCTTGGGGCCCGCCCGGCCTCAGCCGGCCGGTTGCCCGGCGTGCTTGAGCCTGGCCAGCGTCTCATCGCGTCCCAGGACAAGCATCATATCGAACACGCTGGGGGTTGCCGTCCGCCCAGCCAGAGCGGCGCGCAACGGCCCTGCAAGCTTGCCGAATTTCGTGTCCCGAGCTTCGGCGAAACTGGCGGTGAGGGCCTCCAGATCGTCTCGGGTCCAGCTAGCATTTTGCAACTGCGGCGTCAATTCACTCAGTATACCACGGGATACCGGATCGAGCGCCTTCGCCGCCTTCTCGTCCGGCTCGATCGGGGTCTCCGTCAGCGCGAAATGCGCCTTTTCAATGAGTTCCGGGAGTGTCTTCGCGCGGTCTTTGAGGCAATACATCGCCCGCATCAGCGCGTCTTTCTGCGGACTGGTCAAGGGGTTTTTGCCCGCGGCGTCGAGGAAGGCCTCAATTTCATGCAGCAGCGCAGCATCCTCGGCCATCGCGATGTGCTGGCCCGAGACGTTTTCGAGTTTCTTGAAGTCGAGCCGCGCCGGAGAGCGCCCGATTCCGTCGAGATCGAACCACTCTTTGGCCTCTGCGTCGGTGAAGACCTCGTCATCGCCATGCGACCAGCCGAGCCGCGCGAGATAGTTGCGCATCCCCGATGCCGGATAGCCCATGACCTGGTATTCCTCGAGCCCGACCGCGCCGTGGCGCTTGGAGAGCTTCTTGCCGTCCGGCCCGTGAATGAGCGGGATATGGGCGTAGACCGGAAGGTCCCAGCCCATCGCGCGGTAAATCCCTATCTGCCGCGCGGCGTTGTTGAGGTGATCGTCGCCCCGGATCACATGGGTCACGCCCATGTCGTGATCGTCGACCACCACCGCGAGCATGTAGACCGGCGTGCGGTCCGAACGCAGGAGGATCATGTCGTCGAGCTGGTCATTGCCGATCCGCACATCGCCCTGGACCACGTCCCGGATCAGCGTCTCGCCCTCCATCGGCGTCTTCAGCCGGATGGCGTAGGGCGCGTCAGGATGGGTGGCGGGATCGGCGTCGCGCCAGGGGCTCTGGAACAGTGTCGAGCGGCCCTCTGCGCGGGCGGCTTCGCGGAAGGCCTCGATCTCTTCCTGGGTGGAGAAGCACTTGTAGGCCTCGCCGTTTTCGAGAAGCGCGCGCGCCACCTCGGCATGGCGGTCGGCGCGGGCGGCCTGGCTGACCACCTCGCCATCATGGTCGAGCCCCAGCCAGTCGAGCCCCTTCAGGATCGCCGCCGTCGCTTCGGGCGTGGAGCGCGCGCGGTCGGTATCCTCGATCCGCAAGAGGAACTTGCCGCCGCGGCCCCGGGCATAGAGCCAGTTGAAGAGCGCAGTGCGCGCCCCGCCGATATGCAGGTAGCCGGTCGGAGACGGGGCGAAGCGGGTGACGACGGGCGCGGACATCGGGCGGATTAACCTCCGGGTAACCAAGGGGGCGATACTGTCCGGCGATGCTTACAGGAGCGTGGGCCGGAAGGACAAGCGGGGGCGGCAGGATGACGTGGCTGCGATCGCCGATCCCCGGACAGCACGGCGCGCTGTTCCCTTGGGCGCCGGTCTTCCTGGCGATGGGGATCGGTCTCTATATCTCGCTCCGGCAGGAACCGCCGGTGGCGCTGCTCTGGGTCTCCGGCGGCGCGGGTCTCGCCGGTCTCGTGCTGGCGCGCCGCGTCGGCGCGACGCTCGGGCCGCTGATGACCGCGCTTGCGCTTGTCACACTGGGCATGGCGCTGGCGGGCGCGCGCGCGCATCGGGTCGCGGGGCCGGTGCTGGACTATCGCTATTACGGGCCGATCGAGGGGCGCGTGGTCGCGATCGACCGCTCCTATTCCGATGCGCTGCGCCTGACGCTCGACCGCGTGGTGCTCTTCGACACTGCGCCCGACCGGACGCCGCTCCGGGTCCGGGTGTCGCTCCATGGCGATCAGCGCTGGCTCGACCCCGAGCCTGGCATGACCGTCATCCTGACCGGACATCTCTCTGCGCCGAACGGTCCGGCCGAGCCGGGCGGGTTCGATTTCCGCCGTCATGCCTGGTTCCAGCGCATCGGCGCGGTTGGCTACACGCGCACGCCCGTCCTGATGATCGAGCCCGCGGGCCGGGGCGTGGTGCTCGCGCGGCTGCGAACGCGGCTGGCCGACCGGATCAAGGCGCGGCTCCCGGGAGAGACCGGAGGCTTCGCGGCGGCGATCCTGACCGGCGACCGCTCCGCCGTCGGGCGCGAGACGCTCTCGGCCCTGCGCGACAGCAACCTCGCGCATCTCCTCGCGATCTCTGGCCTGCATATGGGGCTCCTGGCGGGCACGGTCTTCGGGGCGCTTCGATTGGCGCTCCTGTCGGTCCCGGCCCTGGGCTTGCGGGTGCCCGCCAAGAAAATTGCCGCGCTCGGCGCGCTGGCGGCCGCGGGGGGATACCTGGCGCTCTCGGGGGCCAATGTGGCGACCGTGCGCGCCTTCGTGATGGTCGCGGTGATCCTTGGCGCGGTGCTTGTCGACCGGCGCGCGCTGTCGCTGCGCGCGGTGGCGCTCGCGGCCACGATCCTCTTGGTGATCACGCCCGAGGCGCTCTTCGGTTCCGGTTTCCAGATGTCCTTCGCGGCGACCACCGCGCTTGTCGTCGTCTTCGGGCTGATGCGCGGCAAGTTGCGCGGCTGGCCCGCGCCGCTGCGCTGGGGAGCGACGCTGGTCCTGTCCTCGGCGGTGGCGGGCGCCGCGACCGCGCCGGTCGCCATGGCGCAGTTCAACCGGATCGCGGAATACGGGCTTCTGGCCAATCTCGCTTCGGTGCCCTTGATGGGCGCGCTGGTCATGCCGTCCGGCGTCGCGGCACTGGCGCTGATGCCCTTCGGCGGCGAGGCGCTGCCGCTCTGGGTCATGGGTAGGGGGCTCGACTGGATCCTGTGGGTGGCAGAGAGCGTGAGCGCGCTGCCCGGCGCGGTCGGCCACGTTCCGGCACCGCCCGGAGCGGTCTTGCCGCTCCTCGCATTCGGAGCGCTCGTTCTGTGCCTCTGGCAGGGACGGGCGCGGATCGCGGGGCTTGCGCCCTCTCTCGTCGCGGTCTGGCTCTGGGCCGGGGCGGAGCGTCCGGTGCTTCTGGTCTCGGGCGACGGGGCGCTGGTCGGAGTGATGACCGAGGCGGGCCGTGCCCTCAGCCGCGAAAGTGGCGCGGGCTTCGTGGCGGGTATCTGGCTCGAGAACGATGGCGACGGGGCAGACCAGGCCGAGGGCTTCGCCCGCTGGCCGGGAGCCTCGGGCAAGAGCTGGGCAGTGCTGGAGCGCGGGACGCTGCGGCTCAGACATCTGCGCGGCAAGACCGGGCTGGAGCGCCTCGGGCGCTGCGCCGCGGGCGAGATCGTGGTGACGGATCGCGAGGCCGATGTTTCGGGGGGGTGTCTGCTGCTGTCGGCGAAAGAGCTCGCGGCGACCGGCGCGGTCGCCTGGTATCCTGACGGCGCGGGGCTGCGCGCCGTCACGACAGGCGAGATATCCGGGCAGCGTCTCTGGACGCCGAAACTGGATCAGGAAAACCCGGCAAGAAGCTGGGATATAAGGGAAACGCCCCTCGGTTTCGCTGCGAAACAGGAGGGGCGTCAAGCCCGCTCAGGCGGCCTTCGCAGCCTTAACATGCGCCGACATGCCCTTGAAAACAGGTGACTTCCCGGTTCAGTAGGTCCGGATCAGCCCCACCAGCCGCCCCTGCACCGCGACCTGCCCGGCGGGCAGGACGCGCGGCTCGTAGGCGGGGTTCGCCGCCTCAAGAACCACGCGGTCGCCATCGCGGCGATAGCGCTTCAGCGTCGCTTCGTAGCCGTCGACCTGCGCCACGACGATGTCGCCATTGTCGGCGCTGCTGGTTTCGAGGATCACGACCACGTCTCCGTCATTGATCCCGGCGTCGATCATCGAGTCGCCCTTGACCTCGAGCGCGTAGTGCTTGCCGCGCCCCGAGAGCATCTGACCGGGCACCGAGATCGCGGGCGGATTGTCGTTGATCGCCTCGATCGGCACGCCTGCGGCGATGCGGCCGAGGATCGGCAGCTCCGTCGACAGGCCCGGCTCGAGCGGATGGGCGCGTGCGGGCAGGGTGTCGGGTCGGTCGCCGTCGATCACCTGCGGCTGGAACCCGGCCTGCGGCGTCCCCGCGAGCGCGTCGGGAAGCTTCACGATCTCGATGGCGCGGGCGCGATGCGCGAGGCGGCGGATGAAGCCGCGCTCTTCCAGCGCGGTGATCAGCCGGTGGATGCCCGACTTGGAGCGCAGATCCAGCGCTTCCTTCATTTCGTCGAAGGAGGGCGGCACCCCGTCGCGCGCCATCCGCTTGTTGATGAAATCGAGAAGGTCGAGCTGTTTCTTCGTGAGCATCCTGCGGCTCCCTGTCCGGTGTGTCGCGGTTTGTTCTATTCGTGTTCCCGTTTTGTGTCAACGTGGCTGTGGATATCTTCCTGATGGAAAAGCGCTTTCCCTGCCGGGTTGAGTCCGCCGCGCAACAGGACGCTGCGCCGCAGGGCAGAATAAGCGCTGGCCTTTCGGCGCGGTCGCGGCTAGGCCCGCGCGCGACACCTTATATTCCCGGACAAGGCACCCACCCAATGGACCTGCGCAACGTCGCGATCATCGCCCATGTCGACCACGGCAAGACCACGCTCGTCGACGAACTCCTCAAGCAATCGGGCGCGTTCCGAGAGAACCAGGCCGTGGCCGAGCGGGCGATGGACAGCAACGACCTCGAACGCGAGCGCGGGATCACCATTCTCGCGAAGGCGACGAGCGTCGAGTGGAAAGGCACCCGCATCAATATCGTCGACACGCCCGGCCACGCCGATTTCGGCGGCGAGGTCGAGCGCATCCTGTCGATGGTGGACGGGGTCGTTCTGCTCGTCGACGCGGCCGAAGGCCCGATGCCGCAGACCAAGTTCGTGACCTCCAAGGCGCTGGCCTTGGGGCTCCGCCCGATCGTGGTGCTGAACAAGGTCGACAAGCCCGATGCCGAGCCCGACCGCGCGCTCGACGAATGCTTCGATCTCTTTGCCAATCTCGGCGCCGACGAGGACCAGCTCGATTTCCCGCATCTCTATGCCTCGGGCCGCTCCGGCTGGGCGGATGCCGATCTCGACGGTCCGCGCAAGAACCTCGACGCGCTGTTCCGGCTGATCGTCGATCACGTTCCCGCGCCGCGCCAGATCAAGCGTCAGGGCGAGGATTTCCGCATGCTGGCCACGACGCTCGGTGCCGATCCCTTCGTAGGCCGCATCCTGACGGGCCGGGTGGAGAGCGGCACGCTCAAGGTCGGCGCGACGGTGCAGGCGCTGGCGCGTCACGGCCAGAAGATCGAGCAGTTCCGCGTCACCAAGATCCAGGCCTTCCGGGGTCTCGGCCAGCAGGACATCGAGGCCGCTCAGGCGGGCGACATCGTCTCCATCGCGGGCATGTCCAAGGCGACCGTGGCCGATACGATCTGCGCGCTCGCCGTGGAAGAGCCGCTCGATGCGCAGCCCATCGATCCGCCGACGATCACCGTGACCTTCGGCATCAACGACAGCCCGCTCGCGGGCCGCGACGGCAAGAAGGTGCAGTCCCGCGTGATCCGCGAGCGCCTGCTGAAAGAGGCCGAGAGCAACGTCGCGATCAAGGTCAAGGACACGCCGGGCGGCGAGGCCTTCGAGGTCTCGGGCCGCGGCGAATTGCAGATGGGCGTGCTGATCGAGAACATGCGCCGCGAAGGGTTCGAGCTGTCGATCTCGCGCCCGCAGGTGATCATGCGCGACGGCGAGAACGGTCTCGAAGAGCCGGTCGAGGAAGCCACCATCGACGTCGATGACGACTATTCCGGCGCGGTAATCGAAAAGCTCACAGGCGCGCGCAAGGGCGAGCTCGTCGAGATGAAACCCGCGGGCGCTGGCAAGACCCGCATCATCGCGCATGTGCCCTCGCGCGGGCTTATCGGATATCACGGCGAGTTCCTGACCGACACGCGCGGCACTGGCGTTCTGAACCGCGTGTTCCACGGCTGGACGCCGCACAAGGGCGCGATCCCGGGCCGGCGCGCAGGTGTCCTGATCTCCATGGAGAACGGCGTCTCGGTGGCCTATGCGCTCTGGAACCTCGAAGAGCGCGGCCGGATGTTCATCGGCGCGCAGGCGCCGGTCTATACCGGTATGATCATCGGCGAGCACAGCCGCGACAACGATCTCGAGGTGAACCCGCTCAAGGGCAAGAAGCTCACCAACGTCCGGGCGTCCGGCACCGACGACGCGGTGCGCCTGACGCCGCCGATCACGCTCAGCCTCGAAGAGGCCATCGCCTATATCAACGATGATGAGCTGGTCGAGGTGACGCCGAACGCGATCCGCCTGCGCAAGCGCTATCTCGATCCGCACGAGCGCAAGCGGATGTCGAAGACCGCATGAGCGGCGCCCGGGTCAGCCGTGCCGCCGAGCGCGACAGGCCCAACCGGGTGATCGGGCGTGACCTCGGGACCGAGGTCACGCTTCTCCTGGTCTCGATCGACGAGATCGGCGGAGGCCCGGGCCTGCATTGGCATCCCTATGACGAGGTCTTCTCGATCCAGGAGGGCCGGGCGCGCTACACGGTGGGCGACGCGGTGATCGAGGCCGGTCCGGGCGACGTGGTCTTCGGGCCTGCCGAGGTGCCGCACCGGTTCGAGGTCATCGAGACTCCGTTCCGGGCGACGGACATCCACCTGAGCGCCGAGTGGATCCAGACCGAGGTCGAGACCGGCGACTGAACACTCCCGGCCGGAAGTGCTGCCCCTGGCGCGCGGTTTGGGCTAGGCTTGGAGGATGACCGGGAGCAGGAGCCATATCGCGGCGGTCCTGGCGCTGATCGGCGCGGGGGCGGGCGCTGCGGCCGACGAGCTGGCCTGCGGCGATCTGGGCGTCACCGTCGCGGCCGAGACCGAGGCGCTTGGTGTGCAGATCTGCGATCATGTCGAGGCGGCCTTCGCGATCCTCGGCGCCTGCGACCTGCCGCGACCCGATCCCGGTCTGCGGATCGAAACCGTGTCCGAGCTGCGCGCCGATTGCGTCGGGCTCTTCCACTGCGGCGAGGCGCTGATCGAGGTCCTGACGCCCGAGCAGCTCGCCGAAAAACGCTCCAAGACCAATCTCTTCGCCGAGATACCTCTTGCGGAGTATTTCCGGAGCGTCGTCCTGCACGAGGTCGTGCATGCGGCCTATGACGGCACCGACTGTCCCTATGACGATTGCCCGGCGACCGCAGAATACCTGGCCTACGCGCTGCAGATCGGCGCGCTGTCGCCTGAGCATCGGGCACCCTTCGAGGCCGGTGGCGGGGCGGAGGCGCAAGTGCCGCGCGATGCGATCAACGCGATGGTGCTCTTCATGGCGCCAGACCGCTTCGCGATGAGGGCCTGGCAGCATTACAGCCAGCGCGAGGACCCGTGTGGCTACCTGCAAGGGATATTTTCCGGCGTCACCGTGTTCGATCACGCCGGGCCATAGGCGCGGTGTTACTCGTTGATCTCGACGATGATCAGGTCGCGCTCCGAGGCGTTCCGGGCATGGCTCAGCGCTTCCTGGTAGGCGTCCGAGTGGTAGCAGGTCTCCGCGGCTTCGACCGAGGGGAAGCGGGCGACGACGTGGCGGCTCTTCTCGGTGCCGTCCGAGGCGGTATTGCCTTCGAGCGTCACGAAAGCGCCGCCGCGCGCGATGAACGCGCCGCCATGGGCGGCGATGGCCGGGCCTGCGAGCTTGGCATAGGCGCCGTAGGCATCGGCATCGGTGACATGGACATGGGCGATCCAAAGGGCGGGCATGGGGGCACTCCTGTCGGAAAGGGAAAAGGGGTCAGACGCCGTCGACGAAGACAAGCGTGCGGCGCGAGGCGCTGAGCGCGATATGGAGAAGGCGCTGGTAGTCGTCCGAGCCGTACCACGCCTCGGCCGAGGCGCGGTCGGGGAAGCGGATCACCGCGTGGCGGTCGGGGGCGGAGCCCTCGACCACGCTCTGCGCGCCGCCCTTGACCAGGAACTCGCCGCCGAACGGGGCGACGCTCGCCTCGGTGTGGCTGGCGTAGTTCACGTAGTCCTCGGGGTCGGTCACCTCGACGCTGGCGATCACGTAACAGGCCATTTCATCCTCCGATCACGGCTTCCGCCGCCTTGATCGCGGCGTCGGCATTCTCTGCCGAGGCCGCGCCGCCCTGAGCCATGTCCGGGCGACCGCCGCCGCCCTTGCCGCCAAGCTCGGCCACCGCCGCCTTGACCAGATCGACCGCCGAGAGCGTGCCCGCAAGGTCGTCGGTGACCCCGGCGGCCACGGCGGCCTTGCCGTCGGCATCGGCGATCAGGAGGATCGCGCCGCTCCCGAGACGCTTCTTGAGCTCGTCGATCAGCGGGCGCAGGTCCTTGCCCGAGACGCCCGAGAGCACCTGCGCGAGGAACGGCACGCCGTTCACGTCGCGGGGCTCGGCGCCGCCCGTGGCCGCACCGCCTCCGGCCATCGCGAGTTCGCGGCGAAGCTGCGCGACCTCGTTGGCAAGCGCGCGGCGCTCGTCCATCAGCGCGTGAACCCGGTCGGACAGCTCGCCCGGCGCGGTCTTGAGCGTCGAGGCCAGGCCCGAGACCAGACGGTCACGCTCGCGCAGATGGTCGAGCGCGGCCTCGCCGGTCAGCGCCTCGATCCGGCGGACGCCGGCCGAGGACGCGCTGTCGCCCAGGCAGACGAACAGGCCGATCTCGCCAGTGCGGCCCACATGGGTGCCGCCGCACAGCTCGATCGAGTAGGTCGCGCCGTTGCCGCCCTTGCCCGAGGTCTCGTCGATGCCCATCGACACCACGCGGACCTCGTCGCCGTATTTCTCGCCGAAGAGCGCCTGCGCGCCGAGGCCCCGCGCGTCGTCGGGCGTCATGATCCGGGTCTCGACGGGGGCGTTCTGGCGGATGTAATCGTTCACCTCGCGCTCGACCTGGTCGATCTCGGTCGCCGAGAGCCCCTTGGCATGGCTGAAGTCGAACCGCAGGCGGTCGGGCGCGTTCAGCGAGCCGCGCTGCGCGACGTGATCGCCAAGCGCGCGGCGGAGCGCCTCGTTCAGAAGGTGCGTGGCCGAGTGGTTGGCGCGGATCGCCGAGCGGCGGGCGTGATCGACCTCGAGCCGCGCGGCCTCGCCCCGGCTGATCTTGCCCTCCGTCACCTCTGCAATGTGCAGGAAGACGCCCGCGACCTTGCGGGTGTCGGTGACGCGAGCGCTGCCGTTCTCGGTCGAGATGGTGCCGGTATCGCCGACCTGACCACCGGATTCGGCGTAGAAGGGCGACTGGTTCAAGACGAGCGTCACCTGCGCGCCGGTCTCGGCGCTCGCGACCTCGGCCCCGTCCGCCACCAGCGCAAGGATCTGGCCCTCGGCGGTCTCGGTGTCGTAGCCGAGGAAATCGGTCGTGCCCTTGGTCTCGGCGATGTCGTACCAGATCGTGGCGTCGGCGGCCTCGCCCGAGCCCGACCAGGCGGCACGGGCCTTGGCCTTCTGCTCGGCCATCGCGGCGTCAAAACCATCGGTGTCGACCTCGCGCTTGCGCTCGCGCAGCGCGTCCTGCGTCAGGTCGAGCGGGAAGCCGTAGGTGTCGTAGAGCTTGAAGGCGGTCTCGCCGGGGAGGGCTGCACCCTCGGGAAGGTGGCCGAGCTCCTCATCCAGAAGCTTCAGGCCACGGTCGAGCGTCTGCTTGAACCGGGTTTCCTCGTTCTTCAGCGTCTCCTCGATCAGCGGCTGGGCGCGGCCGAGCTCGGGATAGGCGCCGCCCATCTTGGCGACAAGCGCCGGGACGAGCCGCCACATCACCGGGTCCTTGGCGCCCAGCATATGCGCGTGACGCATCGCGCGGCGCATGATCCGGCGGAGCACATAGCCGCGCCCGTCATTCGACGGCATGACCCCGTCGGCGATCAGGAAGGAGGTCGAGCGCAGGTGGTCGGCGATCACCCGGTGGTGCATCTTGCCGGGCCCGTCGGGATCGGTGCTGGTCGCATGGGCCGAGGCCTCGATCAGCGCGCGCATCAGGTCGGTGTCGTAATTGTCGTGCTTGCCCTGCAGGAGCGCGCCGATCCGCTCGAGCCCCATGCCGGTGTCGATCGACTGGATGTCGAGTTCGCGCATCGAGCCGTCCTCGAACTGCTCGTTCTGCATGAAGACGATGTTCCAGATCTCGATGAACCGGTCGCCGTCCTCCTCGGGGCTTCCCGGAGGGCCGCCCCAGATATGCTCGCCGTGATCGTAGAAGATCTCGGTGCAGGGGCCGCAGGGACCGGTCGGGCCCATCTGCCAGAAATTGTCCGAGGTCGCGATGCGGATGATGCGGCTGTCGGGAATGCCGACCTTTTTCCAGATCTCGAAGGCCTCGTCATCGGTGTGGTAGACGGTGGCGTAGAGCCGGTCCTTCGAGATGCCGAAATCGCGGGTGATGAGCTCGTAGGCGAAGGGGATCGCTTCGGTCTTGAAATAGTCGCCGAAGCTGAAATTACCCAGCATTTCGAAGAAGGTATGGTGCCGCGCGGTGTAGCCTACATTGTCGAGATCGTTGTGCTTGCCGCCGGCGCGGACGCATTTCTGCGCGGTGGTGGCGCGGGTGTAGTCGCGGGTCTCGACCCCGGTGAAGAGGTTCTTGAACTGCACCATGCCGGAGTTCGCGAACATCAGCGTCGGGTCGTTGCGCGGGACCAGCGGAGAGGAGGGCACCACGCGGTGGCCCTGGCTCTCGAAATACTTGAGGAAGGTCGAGCGGATATCGTTCAGGCTGGGCATGTCTGGGTCGCGGTCCGGCGTTATTTTTCTCGTGTTCGCGTTGGTGTAGCGCCGGGGGGCGGGGCTGTCCATTGCGCGCGGGCACGGGTCAGCTCGTGGCGAGAAGGACCACGCCCGCGAAGATCACCGCCGCCCAGCCGAGCCGCCGTGCCAGGTCGCCCTCGCCGAGAAGCAGCGAGCCCGCGAGAACGGCGAAGAGCACCGAGGTTTCGCGCAGGGGCGCGACATAGACCACCGGCGTGAAGGTGATCGCGACCAGCACGAGGATATAGGCCAGCGCGCTGAAGATCGCGATGCCGGTGACCTCGGCGCGGTGGTCGCGCCAGAGCGCCGCGACCCGGTCGCGCCTGCGGTTGGCCAGGGGCGCCAGAAGCACGACGCGGCCGAGCGACGAGGCGTAGTCCACCAGAAGCGGCGGGATGGCGAGCGCGGTGACCGCGTAGGCGTCGGCGATGGTGTAGCTGCCGATGAAGGCGCCGGTGGCGAGCCCGAAGGCGAGGCTCAGCGCCGCGGCGCGGCTCCGGCGCCGGAACCCGCCGGTGAGCATGAAAACCCCGAAGACGATCACCCCGGCGCCGAGGATCAGCGTGCCGTTGACCTCTTCGCCCAGCAGAAGCACCGCCAGCACGCCCGACAGGATCGGGCCGGTGGCGCGCGCGGTGGGATAGACCATGCTCAGGTCACCGGCGCGGTATCCGGCCTGGAGGACGAGGAAATAGCCCAGGTGCAGCGCGGTGGAGAGCGCGATGGCGAGCGCGGCGAGCGGCGAGGGGTCCTCCCAGCGCAGCACCGCCCAGAGGGCGAAGGGCGCGTAGAGGATCACCGTGACCAGCGAGAAGAGCCACAGAAGCTCCGCCCCGGCGTTCAGCCGCTTGACCAGCAGGTTCCAGGTCGCGTGGCAGAGCGCGGCGGCAAGAACGAGCAGGAAACCTTCGGGCGACATGGGACGCGGACCTCGTGAACGCCGGAGTGATCCCGTGCAGGCCCGCGCGCGTCAAGGGCGCCCGACGCAAAACGCCCCGGCACGGAGGCCGGGGCGTCGGATCGTGTGGCGCTCGATGGCAAAGGGCGGTCAGCCCTCCATCACCTCGCCGTCGTCTTCTTCGGACATGTGGAAGTCGAGCCCATGAGCGGCGCGGATCTTGTCCTCGATGTCATAGGCGATCTGGGTGTTTTCCTTGAGGAAGTTCTTGGCGTTCTCACGACCCTGGCCGATGCGCTCGTCGCCGTAGGAATACCAGGCGCCCGATTTCTCGACCACGCCGGCCTTCACGCCCAGGTCCAGAAGCTCGCCGGTCTTCGAGATGCCCTCGCCATACATGATGTCGAACTCGACCTGCTTGAAGGGCGGGGCGACCTTGTTCTTGACGACCTTGACGCGGGTGGCGTTGCCGACGACCTCGTCGCGGTCCTTGATCGAGCCGATGCGGCGGATGTCGAGACGCACCGAGGAGTAGAACTTGAGCGCGTTGCCGCCCGTCGTGGTCTCGGGCGAGCCGAACATGACGCCGATCTTCATGCGGATCTGGTTGATGAAGATCACCATGCAGTTCGAGCGCGCGATCGAGCCGGTGAGCTTGCGCATGGCCTGGGACATCAGGCGGGCATGCACGCCGACCGAGCTGTCGCCCATGTCGCCCTCGAGCTCGGATTTCGGAGTCAGCGCCGCGACCGAGTCGACGATAACCATCGACACCGCGCCAGAGCGCACCAGCGTGTCGGTGATCTCGAGCGCCTGCTCGCCGGTATCGGGCTGCGAGATCAGCAACTCGTCGAGATCGACGCCGAGCTTCCTGGCATATTGCGGGTCGAGCGCGTGCTCGGCATCGACAAAGGCGCAGACGCCGCCCTTTTTCTGCTCCTCGGCCACGCAATGCAGCGTGAGCGTGGTCTTGCCCGAGCTTTCGGGGCCGTAGATCTCGATGATGCGGCCCTTCGGCAGGCCGCCGATCCCGAGCGCGATGTCGAGCCCGAGCGAGCCGGTCGAGGTCGCCTCGATATCGGCGAGCTTGTTGTCGCCGCCGAGCTTCATGATCGAGCCCTTGCCGAACTGCCGTTCGATCTGGGCCAGAGCGGAGTCGAGCGCTTTTTGCTTATCCGCGGTCCGCTTGCTGTCCATGGAGAGAAGATCCGCCATATCTTGTGCCTTTCGATCCTTGTGACACACCCGCTTGCGGGCGTCCATAGCTGCTTCGTTCACCTCTTGTTCTCGCCTGTATGAGATCAAAAGAAGAACAAATCAAGTAAAATCCCACCGCATCAGCATTTTCTGAAAAGGGTGAAGAATCGGTTAGCGGCGCAAAATTCGACGCGCAGCGCGAAAACGTGACCGGGCCAGCGCGTCAGCGCGTCACCGGGGGCGTGGTCCGACCGGGCCAGCGCGTCAGCGCGTCACCGGGGGCGT
>NZ_JBHTMU010000057.1:0-16865 GCF_042679605.1 Litorisediminicola beolgyonensis | reverse complement strand
CGCGGAGCGCTGCGCGCCGCGCGCCGCCCGCGCGTCCCACGCCGGGACGATGCCCTGCCCCAGCGCTTCTTCTTTTTCCAAATACGCGGCGCCTCGGCCTGCCACGCGCGCCATCGCCGGGGGGCTGCGCCGATGACCGCCGCGCCCGTGATCGACACCGCCCGTCTGCGGCTCCGCGGCCATGTCATGGCCGATATGGACGCGTTCGAGACCTTCTTCGCCTCGGACCGCGCCCGCTACAGCGACGGCCCCGAGACGCGCACGCATCTCTGGTACGGCTTCGCCTCCGAGGTCGGCTCCTGGCCGCTCATGGGCCATGGCGGCTGGGCGATCGAGACCCGCGACGGCCGCCTCGCCGGACAGGTCGCCATCACCCGCCCCCCGCGCTTTCCCGAGACCGAGATCGGCTGGATGCTGTTCGAAGGGTTCGAAGGCCGCGGCTACGCCTTCGAGGCCGCCTCCGCCGCGCTGGCCTGGGCCGCCGCGAGCGGCCTCTTCGAGACGCTCGTCAGCTATATCACGCCCGAGAACGCGCGCTCCATCGCGCTGGCCGAGCGGCTGGGCGCGCGCCACGACGCCTCCGCCGCGCTTCCCGACGGCGAGACCACCCTCGACACCGTCGTCTACCGCCACCCGCTGGCGGTGGGAGGGTCCGCATGAGCCTGACGCCCGCCCCCGTTCTCGAAACCGAGCGCCTGATCCTGCGCGGCCCGGAGCTCTCCGACGTTCCGGCCTTCGCGCGCTTCCACGGCGACCCGGTCCGCGCCCCGGGCTTCGGCCCGGTGATGGACCCGCATGACAGCTGGCGCTGGTGGGCGATGAATATCGGCCACTGGCACATCCACGGCTATGGCTACATGACCATCCTCGACCGCGCCTCGGGCGAACCGGCGGGGATCACCGGCATCTGGAACCCCTCCGGCTGGCCCGAGCCCGAGCTCGGCTGGGTCGTCTACGAAGGCTTCGAGGGCCGCGGCATCGCCTTCGAGGCGGCCAAACGCGCGCGGGACTGGGCCTACGAGGCCTTGGGCTTCACCACCCTGACCTCAAACATCCTCGCCACCAACACCCGCTCGCAGGCGCTTGCGCAGCGGCTCGGCGCGGTGTTCGAGCGCACCTACCAGAACGTGCATATGGGCGAAGACCAGCTCTGGCGTCATCCCGGTCCGGCGGAGGTGGCGGTATGAGCGCGCCGCGTCTGACCACCGAGCGCCTGATCCTGCGCCTGCCCTCCGAGGCGGACCTGCCCGCGTGCTCGGCCTACATGGCCTCCGAGCGCGCGCGCTTCACCGGCGGCCCGGTGACCGAGCCCATGGACCAATGGCGCGGCTTTCTCGCCGTTCTCGGTCACTGGGCGCTGCGCGGCTACGGCTTCTTCATGGTCACGCTCCGCGACGGCACCCCGGTCGGGCGCGTGGGCATCATTAACCACGTCATGTGGCCCGAGCCCGAGCTTGGCTGGCATATCTTCGAGGGCATGGAGGGCCAGGGCTACGCCTACGAGGCCGCGCTCGCCGCACGGACCTGGGCCGCGTCCGAGCTGGGCTTCACCCGGCTGATCTCGCAGATCCATCCCGAGAATGCCCGGTCGATCGCGCTGGCCGAGCGCCTCGGCGCGACGCTCGAGGGCGAAGGCACGCTTCTCGGCCATCCCTGCCTGAACTACCGCCACCCGGAGGTCATGCCATGACCGCGCCCGTCGAAAAGCATCGCCCCGGCCGTGCCGCCCGCGCCGCCGCCAAGATCGGCTCCGGCGTGCCCGTGCTCGACACCAGGCGCACGCAGATCCGCGCGCCGCGGATCTACGATTTTGACGCTTACGCGACGATCCTCGGCTCCGAGCGGGCGGCCTTCATGGGCGGGCCCTACACGCGCGAAGAGGCCTGGGCCGATTTCACCCAGACTACGGCGCTCTGGCTCCTGCACGGCTACGGGCTCTTCACCATCGACGCCGCGACCACGCCCACCGCGGGCTTCGTCCGGCTGAGCTTCGAGTATGGCGATGCCGAGCCCGAGCTCGGAATCATGCTGACCGAGGGGGCCGAGGGCAACGGCTATGCCGAGGAAGCGGTCCGCGCGGTCCTTGCGCATCTGAAAGACACCCTCGGCTGGGACACCGTGGTCAGCTACGCCGATCCAGACAATACGCGGCTCTCCGGTCTCATGGACCGGCTGGGCGCGTCCCGCGACGCCGAGGCCGAAGCCCGGCTCGCCGGGATCGCCGTCTGGCGCTTTGCCCTGTCCGACGCGGGCGGCGCGGAGACGGAGGTGCCGGCATGACCGAGATCCCCGTGTTCGAGACCGCCCGGCTGCGCCTGACCGCGCCGGAGCCCGAGAACTACCCCGATTTCAAGGCCACCTTCGCCTCCTACCGCTCGCGCTTCATGGGCGGGCCGCTCAACGCCTACGAGACCTGGATGCTCTATGCCGCCGAGATCGGCCACTGGATGATCCGCGGCTTCGGCATGTGGATGGTCCATCTCAAGGAGACGGGCGAGACGGTCGGCATGGCCGGTGGCTGGAAGCCCGCGAAATGGCCCGAGGCCGAGATCGCCTGGATCATTTGGCCCGCCCGCGCCGGGAACGGCTTCGCGCTCGAAGCGGTCAGCCGGGTGCGGCGCCATTTCTACGAGGATCGCGGCTGGGAGACCGCGGTCAGCTATCTCGACCCCAAGGATCTCGACTCGATCCGCCTCGCCGAGCGGCTGGGCGCGGCTCGCGACCACGAGGCGCCGACCGTGGACGGCAACGATGTCTGCTACCGGCACCCGTCGCCCGGGAAGCTGCGCGGCAGCCAGTTGGCGCATGGCATCGAGATGGAGATCCAGAACTACATCGACCCTCTCTTCAAACCGAAAGGCTGGGCCCTTGACTGAAGACACCGTCACCCGCGCCGCCGCCCTGCTGAGAGAGCATCGCGAGTCCATCGACCGGCTCGACGCGATCCTCGTCTTCACGCTGGCCGAGCGTTTCAAGCACACCCAGGCCGTGGGCGTCCTCAAGGCGCGCCACGACCTCCCGCCATCCGACCCCGCGCGCGAGGAAAGCCAGATCGCGCGGCTCAAGGATTTGGCGAACCAGGCCGATCTCGACCCGGATTTCGCCACCGCCTTCCTGAATTTCATCATTCAGGAAGTCATCAAGCACCACGAGAAACACCAATCGTGATCCGCGTATCCCCACGCGGCCCAAACCGACAGCCGAAGGAGTAAATATCATGGCTATCAAAATTCGTCTCGCCCGCGGCGGTTCCAAGAAGCGCCCCCACTACGCCATCGTCGCCGCCGACAGCCGCATGCCGCGCGATGGCCGCTTCATCGAGAAGCTCGGCACCTACAACCCGCTCCTCGCCAAGGATGACGAGCGCCGCGTGGTGATGAATGTCGAGCGCGTCCAGTACTGGCTGAGCCAGGGCGCCCAGACCACCGACCGGATCCAGCGCTTCCTCGAGAACGCGGGCCTGGCCGAGAAGAAAGAGCGCCAGAACCTCAAGAAGGGCGAGCCCGGCAAGGCCGCTCAGGAGCGCGCCAAGGAAAAGGCCGAAAAGGCCGCTGCAGCCTCCGCTCCGGCCGAAGAGCCCGCCGAGGACGCCTCGGCAGAATAATCCGACCCCTTACCGGATCGGACAGACGCGCGGGGAGCTACCCTCCCCGCGCGTTTTTCGTTCCGGGTGGACCACAAAGCGGCCTGAGGCGCCCTACCCCGCCAGACGCCGACGCGCGTCCTCGCGACTGCCCGTCGCCGGCACCAGCTCCGCCGCCTTGCCCAGCCCGAAGGCGGGCATGCCGCTATAGACCGTCTCGTAGGCGCCGTCCCGGACCAGGTAGGTCTCGTGCCAGATGCCGACATCGCCCCGCGCCTGCCGCATCCTTTTGTTGAAGGCGACCCAGGCGGGCCAATGCGCCTGCGTCTCGCTCCGGGCATAGGCCTCGAGGTGATCGAAGCTCCGCCAATACTGCACCATCGCCGCAAGCCCGAGCCCGGTATAGCCGAGAAACCCCGTCTCCTCGGACGGCGCCGCGGTCAGTTCGCGGATCATCCTCGGCATCGCCAGGGTCGCAGGCCCCCATTTCCAGACCTTCCAAGGCCTGTTCACCCGCAAGCCGATCAGGAAGACGACGAAATCGCCCTCGATCCGGGCGATCATCCGGTCGGCGATGATCCTGGGCATGGCTGTCTCCCTGTTGCCCCGCAGTGCAGGCACGAGTGTAGCACAGGGGCGCGCGGCACTTGCCCATAGCCGGACGCGGGTTAGAACCGCTATGATCGCGGTCGTCCCAGGACCGAGCCAAAGGAATCTGTTCATGTTGTCACTCCGCCTGTCCCTCGTCGCGCTGCTCGCCGCGTCGCCCGCCCTCGCCGCTGGCCCGGAGCCCGTGCCGGCAGCGCCCGTGATGATGCCGGCCCCGGCGGCTCCCGCGACGCCGAACCTCGTCTTCTCGCTCCGCGGCGGTGTCGCGACGTCGCCGGAATATTTCGGCTCGGACGAATACACGCTCGGGCCCGATTTCGGCCTGTCGGTGCATTACCTGCGCTGGGGTCAGCGCAGCTTCGGCGATCCCGATCCACAAGCGGTGACAAGCGGTTTCGCCCCGCGCGGCTCGTTCCGCTACATCGCCGCGCGCGATCCCGAGGATCACGACGCGCTTGACGGGCTCGACGAGGTCGACGCCGCGGTCGAACTGGGCTTCGGCCTCGGCTACACCGCCCGCAATTTCGAGGCGTTCGTCGATCTCCGCCGCGGCTTCGGCGGCCACGAGGACTGGGTTGCCGAAGCGGGCGCCGATGCGGTCTTCCGCCCCTCGCCCGCGCTGCGCCTGAGCATCGGCCCGCGCCTTCTCTGGGCCGGCGACGAGTATCACGAGACCTATTTCGGCGTGACCGAGGACGAGGCAGCCGCCTCCGATTTCGCCGCCTACGCGCCCGAGGGCGGCGTGGTCTCGACCGGTCTCGCGATGGGCATGACCTACCGTTTCAACGATGTCTGGTCGCTCGACGGCGAGGTCACCTACGACGTGTTCCGCGGCGACGCCGCGGACAGCCCCATCGTCCAGCAGGGCTCCGAGGATCAGTGGGGCGCGCGGATCGGCATCACCCGCGTCTTCTCGATCGGCGGCTGACGGCACGAGGGGGGCGCCCGCTATCGCCGGGCGCCCCTGCTTGCTCCGGGACGCCGCTCCGGTCTATTCCGGGGCGACGCATGGCAGCGAGGCGGAGATGACGGACAAGGTCTGCGTGGGAATGATCGGCGGCGCGTTCGGCGTCACCGGAGAGGTGCGCCTCAAGAGCTACACCGCCGATCCCGAGGCCATCGCCGATTACGCCCCGCTGACGAGCGAGGACGGGCAGAAAAGCTTCGACCTGCAGCTCACCCGCCCGATCAAGCAGGGCTTCGCCGCCCGCCTCTCGGGCATACGCACCAAGGAAGAGGCCGACGCGCTCAAGGGCACCCGCCTCTACGCGGAACGCGCGCGCCTGCCGGAGCCGGACGAGGACGAGTATTACCATGCCGACCTGATCGGCCTGCCGGTGCATGACACCGGCGGCGCGCTGATCGGAACCGTCAAGGCGGTGGTCGAGACCGGCGCCGCCGATCTTCTGGAGCTGCTCGTGCCCGGAAGCTCGAAAACCGTGCTCCTGCCCTTCACACAGGCCATCGTCCCGACGGTCGACCTCGCCGCTGGCCGCATCGTCGCCGATCCGCCCGAGGGCCTTCTCGACGCATGAGCCGCGTCCTGATCCACCCCGGCTTCCACAAGACCGGCACGACCTCGATCCAGTCGACGCTGAAGCTCAATGCCGACCGCCTCGCCCCACATCTCCGGATCGTTCTGCGCGATGACATGTCGGGTCTCACCGATGCCTGCCGCAGCTATTCCAAATCGCCGAAACCGAGGCGTCTCGACGCGGTCCTGCGCGAGGCCATCGCGCTCTTCGACACGCTGGAGCCCTCCGATCCGCGCCCCGTCCTGATCTCGTCCGAGGATCTCTCGGGCCTCCTGCCCGGCCGTCAGGACGTGCTGAGCTACGCCGCCGCGCCTGCGCTCATGGCCGCAATCGGTGGGGCGGCGGAGGAGCGGTTCGGCGACTGGCCGACCTTCGTCTTCACCACCCGCGACCCGGCGGGCTGGCTCGGATCGTCCTGGTGGCAGCACCTGCGCTCGACCCGGATGACCGACGACCTCGACGCCTGGTCCGACCGCGCCGCCGAGGCCGCGCAGCTCGACCTCATCGTGGCGGCGACCTCCGAAGCCGTCCCGGACGCCACGGTGATCGCGGCCCCGCTTGCCGAGGCCAAGGACCTGCCCGAAGGGCCGTTGTCGCCGCTCCTGGACCTCCTCGACCTGCCCCCGTCGCTACGCGGTACACTGGAGATCGCGCCACGCGCGAACGCGACGCCTTCCGTCGGGCTCGAGCCGATCTTCCTGGCGCTCAACCGCTCGGGTCTGCCCGACGCGATCGTCGGCGAGACCAAGCGCATGCTCCTGCGCAAAGCGCGTAAGATCGACGGCTGACGCCGCGTTTTCGGCCCCGGCTTTCCCGGTTTTTGCCCGATTCCGGTGCCAGCGTCCTGCGACCGACTGCCCGCGACGCCCAGGATTGCTCCCGTGACCCTCGTTCAGTACCGCCTTCTGTTTTCGGCCCTGGCCTTTTTCCCGAGCCTCGCGCTTCTGATCCTGCCCGAAGCGGCGCGGATCGACCTTGCCTACATGCTGGGCATCGGCGGCACGCTCGGCGCGCTGTCGCTCCTGACCATCACCGCCGTGCATTTGGCAGGAGCCGTCGCGCCCCGCAGGCCCGAGCCACGCACCGTGGATGAGGGCGATGCGCAAGCCCCACACACCCCCGAGCGCCTCGAAGACGTGGACGACACGGCGCTCGAAGCGGACGACGTCAAAGCGTCCGAGACCCACGAGCCCGCGCCGCCTCCGGTCGCCAGCCTTCTGGTCTCCGGCGCCCTGCGCGACCTGCCGACGGATCTCCCGCCCCCGGAGGCGCGGCGCCTGCGGATCGCGCAGGCGCTCGACATGGCCGCGCAGCCGCCCGAGGGCGTGTCCGGTTCGCCCGACCATGCCCGCGCCTGCGTGATCGCACAGGTGGCGGACCTTTGGGGCGCGTCAGAGGCCGATGCGCTCGACGCCGCCCAGATCACCGAACTGGCGCTTCTCGACCGCCTGATGCACCTGCCCAGAGACGAGGCCGAGCCCCTGATCGACCTCTTCATCGCGCCGCGACTCCTGCGCGACGCCCATGCCAAGATCGCGGCGCTTGGCGAGCGGCACGCGGCACGCCTGGACGGTCAGGCGCTCTGCGCCGCGACCGAACGGCTGCGCAAGACCCAAGTTCCCGCGCGCACCCCCGGCGGGCTGCTCCTGGCGCTGCAGGCGCTCGAAGAGCCCGACCCCGATCTCTGGCACCGGGTCGTCACTGAGCACGATCCCGAAGACGCCACCCAGGCGGAGGCCGCGCTCTGGTGCGTCCGCCAACTGGGCTGCCACCGCGCCACCATCGCGCTCTACCTGTCCGAGCGGGTTGCCGAGGACGCCTTCGACGCCGCCGCCGAGCGTGGCGACCGGGCCTGGCTCGCCGGGATCGGGGCCGTCCTGGTGAATTGGGGCCAAGGCAGATACCGCGCCTCGGGCATCGGCCTGTTTCCCGCCGACCGGCTGATCGGTCAGGCCCCGGCCCTCTCCGACGCGCTCGACCGGCTCAGCGAACGGCTGGACGAGCCGCGCTGGCCGACGCCCTCTGGCATGATGACCGTCCACACCGGCCGCCCGCCGCGCCCCCGCCCGGCCTGGGACCTGGCCTCGGGCCGCCTGACCGAGGCACCGGACCCCGACGATTACGCGCCGCAGCCCTGACCCGGCAGGCGCGACGAGCCTGCCCTTTGCCTTTCCCGGCATCAGGCGCTAGAGGCTCCGGCATCGTTCCCGTGCAAAGCCAGCCGCAGACATGTCCGACACCGCCCGCTCCCATGGCCGCAAGAGCATCCATGCCAGCCTGAAGCCCCGCGACCTGATGTCCGAGGACTCCGATCTCGTCGGCGTGTGGAAAGCGCAGGTCATCACCCTTCTGCCCGAGGCGTTTCCGGGGCTTCTGGGCCAGTCCCTGACCGGCCGCGCGCTCAAGGACGGGCTATGGCAGCTCGAGCCCATCGACCTGCGGCGCTTCGGCGAAGGGCGCCACCGCAATGTCGACGACACCCCGGCCGGGGGCGGCGCCGGCATGGTGCTTCGCGCCGATATCATGGCCGCCGCGATCGAGGATGCCCGCGCGCGCATCGCCCGGCAGGCCCCGCTGATCTACCTCTCGCCCCGCGGGCGGCGCTTCGATCAGAACATGGCCAAGGCCTTGGCCGCCGGTCCCGGCGCGACGCTGATCTGCGGCCGGTTCGAAGGGCTCGACCAGCGCGTGATCGACGCCTACGACATTCTCGAGGTGAGCCTCGGCGACTTTGTCCTCACCGGCGGCGAGATCGCCGCGCAGGCCTTGATCGACGCGAGCGTCCGACTTATACCGCGCGTGCTCGGGAATCAGGCGTCCGTCGAAGAGGAATCCTTTTCGCACGGACTTTTGGAGCACCCGCAGTACACCAAACCCGCCGTCTGGAACGGTCGCGCGATCCCCGAAGTGCTTCTGTCGGGCCATCACGCGAAGATCACCGACTGGCAGCGGGACCAAGCCGAACGGCTGACGAAGACAAGACGACCTGACCTCTGGCGGGCTTACCTGATCGAACAAGGTAGGGACCCGGACGAAGACCGAGAGCTCTGAGGACGCGAGACACCTTTGCGGAACAACCGCAAGCAGAGATAGGAGAGATCAGATGGATCTGATCGCACAGCTGGAGGCGGAACAGATCGCCTCCCTCGGGAAGACCATTCCCGATTTCAAGGCCGGCGACACCGTCCGCGTCGGCTTCAAGGTGACCGAGGGCACGCGCACCCGGGTGCAGAACTACGAAGGCGTCTGCATCAGCCGCAAGAACGGCAAGGGCATCGCCGGCTCGTTCACCGTCCGCAAGATTTCCTTTGGCGAGGGCGTCGAGCGCGTCTTCCCGCTCTACTCGACCAACATCGAGTCGATCGAGGTCGTGCGTCGTGGCCGCGTCCGCCGCGCCAAGCTCTACTACCTCCGTTCGCGCCGCGGCAAATCCGCCCGGATCGCGGAAGACACCCACTACAAGCCGCTCAACGCGGGCGCATAAGGAGCCGGGTCATGAAAAAAGACATCCATCCCGACTACCACATGGTCACCGTCAAGATGACCGACGGCACCACGTTCGAGACCCGCACTGTCTGGGGCAAAGAGGGCGACACGCTGTCGCTCGACATCGACCCGACCGTGCACCCGGCCTGGACCGGTGGCTCGTCGCGCCTGCTCGACCAGGGCGGCCGCGTGTCGAAGTTCAAGAAGAAATACGAAGGCCTCGGCTTCTGAGCCTGACGCGCTTTCGCAGTGCCACGAAACGCCGCCCCTCGGGGCGGCGTTTTTCGTCGTGCCTGCGCGATGTCACACGAGGTCGAAGAGGTTCGTCCCGTCGCCCAGGAGCACGGTCTCGAAATTCCGGATGACGATGTCCTGGTTGTAATGAGTGAGGCGGAACACGCCGCCCGCGCCCTCGACCGTGAAATCGCTGCCCGCCGTCAGGTGCCGGAGCCGCAGAAAATCCGCGTCACCTGCGCCGCCACGCCAGGTGTCCCCATCGCCGTCGATGACAAGCTCATGCCCCCAGCCGGTCGCCTCGCTCAGGTCGAGGATCAGGCGGTCATTGCCCGCGCCCATCTCGATCTCGCCGTCAAAGCCGCCCATGAAGCCGATCGCATCGGGCCGCAGCCCCACCTTCGCGTTCGAGAAGAAGACGAAATCGTCCCCGGTGCCCGCGTCAATACTTGTGCCAAGCGCCGCCGAGGAGAGCGCGTTCTCGCCGGTGATGCGGATCTTCAGCCAGTCGTCACCGGAGCCAAGGTCGAAGCTGCCGTTCACGCTCTGGTAACCGCCGAGCGACGTGGTATCGCTGTCGAGCAGCCGGATGCTGACGACGTCATGGCCGGAGCCGGTCGAGACGTCCGACCAGAAGGCCGTCTCCAGCCCGCCGCGCATCTGGACCAGAACCTGGTCGCTGCCCTGTGCGGTCGAGATGTTCATGCCTTGCGCAATCGCCGCTCCCGGCGAGCGCATGTCCACGACGACGATGTCGTCTCCCATCCCGGTCCCGACATCCACGAATTGGAATAACGTGAAGTCCTGACCATGCCCGACGAGCGAGACGATGTCGTCGCCGCCGAAGGTCTGGATCGGCAGCGTCTCATAATTCGTGACGCCCTGCGCCCCGTAGAAGAAATCGTCATCCTGGAAGACCCTGAGGATCTTGCTGCGCAACTGGATAATGTCGTCGCCCTCGGTGCCGGTAACGAGGGCGGGATAGCTCGGATCGTCCAGGAGCCCGTCATATTGCAGCCGCCAGGGCGCGTCGGTCCGCCCGATCCCGATGGCATTCCATTTGATTCCACCATCGCCCCAGACCAGCGGCGTTTCGGGAAGACCGGCGCCGTAGACGGTCAGATCGACGGTGATCTCGTTGCTCGCGGCGCCGTGGCGGTCCACCGCACGGAGCACCACCTCGCCCTCGAGAAATTCGTCCGTATCGAAGCCATCGACCGCCGAACCCGGGTCGAGCACCAGCCGTCCGCCTTCGATCCGCGCGCCGAAACCGGCGGGGGCCGAGAGGATCTCGAAATTCAGCGTCGCGCCATCGTCGTCGCTATCGATATCCGACGCGATCGCAGCGAGGTCCAGAAAGGCCGCGGTC
This sequence comes from Litorisediminicola beolgyonensis, assembly GCF_042679605.1. Classification (NCBI taxonomy): domain Bacteria; kingdom Pseudomonadati; phylum Pseudomonadota; class Alphaproteobacteria; order Rhodobacterales; family Paracoccaceae; genus Litorisediminicola; species Litorisediminicola beolgyonensis. Next base: position 6,049 of record NZ_JBHTMU010000057.1, on the reverse strand, counting down.
TGCCCTTGCGTCGCCGAGAGGCTCCGGAAGCCCTCTTCCAGGACCGGAGCGTCATTGACCCCGACGAGCTCGATCACGGTCTCCTGCTGGATCACCGTTCCGTCGGGCATCACGATATCGAAGACGATCCGCTGCTCGCGGATCTCGCCTTCGGCCAGAACGACCGGATCGAAGGTGCGGTAGATGTTCACCCGGTCCGGCGTGTAGCGGAAGGTCAGCTCGGTCTGACGACCCATCCGCGTCCAGCCACCGCCGGTGTAATCCCAGTAGAGGATCCCCGTGTCGTAGACCGAGGCCGCATCGTTGAAATTATACTCGAAGAGATCGTCGTAATCAGTGATCGTGACGGTATAGGTCACCGTCTCGCCCACCGTCACCCGCACCGGCCCGTCCGGCGCGTCGATGGTCGTGGGGTTGTCCTCGGTCAGCAGCATGTAGGCGTCGTCGAACTGCAGGGCTTCGAACTTGTAGAGATTGTCGAGCCCCATATAGCCGTCGTCGCGGTTCAGGTCAGAGACGATCAGCGCGTCGCGATCCCCCCATTTGATGAAGAAATCCCAGATCGAGCCCGAATAGACCATGACATCGAAGCCATTGCCGCCGCGCACCTTGTCATCGGTCGGCTGTGCGTAATGAAACGTGACGCCGCCGATCTCGTCGGACGGTTTCTGCGGTTTGGGCATGGGACAAAATTCCTTTCACTCGAAAAATGGCGTGCGGATGCTGCCCCTTAAAATGGTGCAGTTCAGAATAGAGTCCAAAGGTTTCAGCGAGGCGCCGCACCCGTTCTCCGGGAACGGCGCACTCCGCGTCAGCGATAGCGCTTGAGCGTGCGCTCGAAGGCCCCGAGCGAATAGTCCCGGACGAAACATTCGTGATCGCGCTCGAGCCGCTCGACCGCTTCCTCGGCAAAATGCACGACATCGTCGAAGAACAGGTGCCGCGGCATCATCGCCTCGAGGATACGCGGCTCGATATCGTAATCGAGCTGTCCCGCGTCGTCCGAGCGCGCATGCGCATGCGCCAAGGCCCGCCCGCAAGCTTTCGCGTAGGATTTCCAGCTTTTCTTCGACAGGTCGTCGAGGTCGATATCGTCGCGGAAGGGTGCCCGTTCGCGGGACATGAAGCTGTCCCCGTCGATCTCGGCGCTGCCGTAGAACACGTCGCCCCCCACGAGATGGACCCCCTGCCCGTGTTCGATCCGGTCGCCTTTGCCGCCCGCGTCAAAGGGCATCTCCGGCACCAAACCTTCGAGCGCCGAGCGGCGGGCCTTCTTGAACTCGATGATCAGATCGTCGGTCGCATCCGCGCTCGGCCCTTCAAGCAGCACGTAGAAGCGCGGCAGGCCCAAGGACGCCGTGCCCTGCCCGTGGCGGAGGCAAACGTCCTTGACCTTCAGATCCCCGGCCCGCCCGCCGGGCTTGATGTCGTTCTTCTTGGCGAGCGCGTCGATATAGCCCTGGAACTCCTCGACACGGCTCGAGATCGGTGTGAACTCGTGATTGGCGCGAAAGCCGCGCCCGCTTTCATCGAGATACCGATCCCAAAGCCAGCTCTTCCGGCTTTCCTCGGCCTGTTCGAAAAGGCGGCAAATGACCTTGGGGCTGTTATCGGGACGCATCTGTTCGCTGCTTTCGGTGCCCGTCTCGGCGTAATAGGCCATGCCCTTGAAATAGCCTTTCAGAAACGCCTTCGCGATTTTGCGGCAGCGCTTGCGCCCATGCCCGCCCTCTTCAGCGGCGGCCAGCATGAAACCGGTCGCTCCACGTTTCAGATCCCAGGTGAACGGCCCGTAGCTCACATCGTCGAAATCATTGACGCCGAAGATCGGAACGTTGTCGGCATTGGGCATCACGCCGAAATTCTCGGGATGCACGTCGCCCAGGACCAGCACGGTCGGCATCCGCGAATCCTCGCCCGCGAGATCGCGGTGAAACAGGAGCGACGTGCCGCGGAAGAAGGAAAAGAGCGAGCCCGCGAGTTTCTCGAACTTCTCCTCGGCGCCCGTGCTTTTCTGCGCGATGCGGATCTCGTGATCTTCGAGAATGGTATTGCGCACATGCATCCGGCGTTCGTGGCCGGTCATGTTCCGGGGGCGCATGACGCAGACGCCGTCCGCCACCTGCTTGGCGAGCGCGCGGTACTGTTCGACCCGGCTGCCGAGATCCTCGACCGCGCGCACCTGATCGCCGGCGCCGTCGCTTCCCCCGTTGCCGGAGCTTTTCTTGGATGTCTTGGATTGTCCCATGATCGTCCCCGGCTGAAGAATGGAAAAAGATGTCACGGACAAACACCGATCTTCGGGGCTTCGTTCCCCCCGTCTCGACAGAAGGCGGGCGCCACGCTACCTCCTGACGCCATGGGACGACCACCGACGGGCACCGCGTGACGCCGCTTCTCCGCCTCCTTGCAGCCTTTCTCCTGGCCGCGCTCGCCTCGGCCTGCGCGCCGAGCTTTCCCGACGGCCCGCCGCAGCCGACCGAGCGCGACATCGTCCAACTGACCATCGCGATCAACTATCTCGGACCCGGGATCGACCCGGTCGAGGCCGCGCGCGCCGCGCGCATCGCCTATCTTTACCCGCTGCAACTCGCCGAGAGCTACCAGATCACCGACGCGCCCATCGTCCACAACCGCAAGGTCAATCGCGGCCTGAAGCCGCGCGGCCTCTGCTGGCATTGGGCGACCGACATGGAGGCGCGGCTGGCACAGGAGAACTTCCGGACGCTCGACCTGCACCGCGCCATCGCCAATGCCGACGCGGCCTTCCGGTTGGAGCATTCGACGGTGATCGTGTCCGCCAAGGGGCGCGGCATGTATGACGGCATCGTCCTCGATCCCTGGCGGCGTGGCGGCGCGCTCTTCTGGTCGCGCACCACCGAGGACCGCTGGTATGACTGGAAACCCCGCGCCCAGGTCCTTGCCGATAAGCGCGCCGCACGGGGCCTTGATCCGCGCCTGCCGCCCGCCGTCGCCGCGACACCGAGCCGCTAGACACCGGCCTTCGCGAGGGCCAATCGCCAGCGGCATGAAGACTCTGCCGCGTAACCGCTTCCCTTGCGGGTCTCCACAAGATACAGTGCGACTCCAAGCACCACGCACAAACAAGTGGGCGACAGAGGGCGCAGAGTGGCACATATCGTCGTTGTCGGGAACGAGAAGGGCGGCGCGGGGAAATCCACCGTGTCGATGCATATTGCCACCGCGCTGGCGCGCATGGGGCATCGCGTCGGCATGGTCGACCTGGACCTGCGCCAGCGGACGACCGGGCGCTATTGCGACAATCGTCAACGCTACCTGGAAAGCCAGGGGATCGACCTGCCCTCGCCCTCCTATATCGACCTGCCCGAGATCGACGCCTCGGCACTCGGACCGGGCGAGAACGTCTATGACCATCGCCTCTCCGCCGCCGTCGCCACGCTCGAGCCGCAATCGGATTTCGTCCTGATCGACTGCCCCGGCTCGCATACGCGCCTGAGCCAGGTCGCGCATTCGCTCGCCGACACGCTGGTCACGCCGCTGAACGACAGCTTCATCGATTTCGACCTCCTCGCCCGGGTCGAGGCCGATGGCGAGACGATCAAGGGACCGTCGGTCTATTCCGAGATGGTCTGGAACGCCCGCCAGCTCCGCGCCCAGGCCGGGCTCGCCCCGATCGACTGGGTCGTCCTGCGCAACCGTCTTGGCGCGCAGAACATGGTCAACAAGATGAAGATGGAAAAGGCGCTGGAGCGGCTCTCCAAGCGCATCGGCTTCCGCATCGCGCCGGGCTTCTCGGAGCGCGTGATCTTCCGCGAACTGTTTCCGCGCGGCCTGACGCTGCTCGACCTCAAGGACATCGGCGTAAAGAGCCTCAACATCTCTAACGTCGCGGCGCGGCAGGAATTGCGCGATCTCCTGAAGGCGCTGCGCCTTCCCGGCGTCGACGTCCGCTTCTGATGGCCCGGGGGCCGTCCAGGGGCGAGCTGATCTTCCGTCTCTGCTTCTCGCTCGCGGGTCTGGCGCTTCTGGGCGCCGCCATCGCGGTCCGCGGATGGCCACAGGGCCCCGCGCTTTTCGAGGTGATCGGCGTGGCCGGGCTCTTCTTCGGTGGCACCGCGGTCTGGAGCGCATGGCGGCTCTGGAAGCGATAGAGACGCGCGCCTCGCGGCCGCGCCGTTAACCGAAACGTCACCGCGCCCGTGCGATCCTCCGCGCATGTCTCGCTGCGCGCTCCTTCTCTGTCTCCTTCTCTCGGCCTGCACCACGGCCAGCCCCGGCTTCTACGGCGCGGCACCCATCCGTATCGACGGACCGGAGCACCGCTTCATCGCCCGCCGCAAAGGCGCGCTGATGGAGCTGATCCGCACCGACCCGGCGCTCTTCCCGCAATTCCCCGACGTCGCGAAGGACGGCGCAGCCGCTGCGCTCTGGGCGACCGGATGCCACGCGGCCTGGATTCGCGGCGACCCGTCGATGATGATCCTCGGCCTCTCCTGCCCCGGCGCCGCCCCTCCCCCGAAACCGCGCGGAACCGCCTCGTTCAGTTGCGAGGCGCTCACCACCGATATCGCGGGCGGAACGCTCGCGGATATCAGCTGCCAGCGGCTCTGAGAGTGACTCAGCTCAGAAGCGGCTTCTCGAAGAACCGGCTCGAGCCGTTCTCGCGATAGGCCCCGAAGGGCCCGGTCGGCAGATAGCCGTGGCGGCGATAGAGATGGCCCGCCGCGCGCAGCTTGTCGCCGGTCTCGAGCCGCAGAAGCGCGATGCCCTCGCGCCGCGCGACCTCTTCGGCATGGGCCAGAAGACGCTTGCCGACACCGATCCCCCGCGCCTCGGGCGCGACGAAGAACGACTTGATCTCGGCATAGTCACCGCTCCGCATCAGGGCGATGCAGCCCAGAAGCGTGCCGTCCGCCTCGGCCACGAAAAAGCTCGCCTCGGGCTCGGCCAGGGCGGCGGCATCCAGGTGATGGTTCTCGTCGGCGGGAAACAGCAGCTCCATCAGCGCGTGGCTGTCGCGCAGGAGCTGCATCGCTTGCGGCTCGAACGGCGTTTCTGAGCGGATAGAGAGGCACATCTCTCGGGTCCTGCGGCTGAGGCCCAAACAGGAGACCGCGAGTCCGCGCTGCGATCAAGAGGGAATTCCGAACAGGCCCCGTCAATATATTGTGGATAACGCCAAGCCCGTCGCGAAATGCAGCGGCAAAGCATTTGACTCACAACCCGTCGCCTTGCCACCCTATGACACGGGCAAAGAATCGGGGCAGGTCTTGCGCTTTTCGCGACTGAAACTCACGGGCTTCAAAAGCTTTGTCGATCCCACCGATCTGGTGATCGCCGAGGGGCTGACCGGCGTGGTCGGACCGAACGGCTGCGGCAAGTCCAACCTTCTCGAGGCGCTGCGCTGGGTCATGGGCGAGAACCGCCCCACCGCCATGCGCGGCGGCGGCATGGAGGACGTGATCTTCGCCGGTGCGGCCTCGCGCCCGGCCCGCAACTTCGCCGAGGTCACGCTGACGCTCGACAACTCCGACCGCCTCGCGCCCGCCGGGTTCAACGACAGCGACCACCTCGAAATCGTGCGCCGGATCACCCGCGACGTGGGCTCCGCCTACAAGGCCAACGGCAAGGACACGCTGGCGCGCGACATCCAGATGCTCTTCGCCGATGCCGCGACCGGCTCGCATTCGCCCGCTCTGGTGCGGCAGGGTCAGATTTCCGAGCTGATCAACGCCAAACCCAAGGCCCGCCGCCGCATTCTCGAGGATGCCGCGGGCATCGGCGGTCTCTACCAGCGCCGCCATGAAGCCGAACTGAAGCTCAAGAACACCGAGGCCAACCTGACCCGCGTCGATGACGTGATCGAGAGCCTCGCGCAGCAACTTGCGCAGCTCGCCCGCCAGGCCCGTCAGGCGGCGCGCTATCGCTCCATCGGCACCGATCTGCGTCAGGCCGAAGGTACGCTGCTCTACCGTCGCTGGCAAGAGGCCGAAGCGGCCCGCGCCGCCGCCGAAACAGCGCTCCGCGCCCGCATCACCGACGCCGCCCGCGCCGAGGCCGCCGCCCG
>NZ_JBHTMU010000056.1:0-20028 GCF_042679605.1 Litorisediminicola beolgyonensis | reverse complement strand
TGGGCTGCGAGGCCGCGCTCGGCGACGCGCCCAAGGCGCGCGGTGTGGTGCTCCGGCGGCGCTCTGGGCGGCCGGTGCTGCGGCTCGACCTGACGCGGCTCGGGCCGGAGATGGCCTACCGCTTTGTCCATCGGGCCGATCTGGTGGCGGCTCTGGCCTCGGCGGCAACCACGGCCGGGGCCGAGATCGTAACCGGCGCGCGCGCCACGCCCGAAGAGGGGGGCGTGGGGCTCGAGGACGGGACCCTATGGACGGCCGATCTCGTCATTGGCGCGGATGGTCTTCATTCGGTCCTGCGCAGCGTGCTGAACGGCGAGGCGCCGCCGCGGTTCACCGGACAGGTCGCCTGGCGCGCGACCGTGCCGAACGTGACCGGACATCCCGACGAGGCGCATGTGCATATGGGGCCGGGGCGGCATCTGGTCACCTATCCGCTTCGCGGTGGATCGCTGGTCAATCTGGTCGCGGTCGAGGAGCTCCGGGACTGGGTGGCGGAGGGCTGGTCGCATCGCGACGACCCGGCGGCGCTCCGCGCGGCCTTCGGTGATTTTTCGGGCGACGCAGGCGCCTTGCTCGCCGCCGTCGAGACGCCTTATCTCTGGGGGCTCTTCCGGCACCCGGTGGCGCCGCGCTGGTGGGGCGCGCGCTCGGTTCTGCTGGGCGACGCCGCGCATCCGACGCTGCCCTTCCTGGCGCAGGGAGCCAACATGGCGCTCGAGGATGCCTGGGTCCTGGCGCGCATGCTGGCGCGCCACGGCATCGGCGAGGACGGGCTCTCGGCCTACGCGGCGGCGCGGCGCGACCGTGTCGCGCGGGTACTCGCCGCGGCGGATGGCAATGCCCGGAAATACCATCTGCGCGAGCCGATCGCCGGGGCCGCCCATCTGGCGCTCGGGATCGGCGGGCGGCTGGCGCCGGGCGCGATGATGAAAGGCTTCGACTGGCTCTACCGCCATGACGTGACCGCCTGATCGACGACAAGGGGCCGGACCGGCACCTTGGAAGGGGCAGACAGCGGCGCAGGGCGTGCTAGGACTGGGGCAAGAGAGAGGAGCTCAGATGGATCGGTTCGACGACTGCCCCGAACAGGCGCTGGCCTGGCATCGCGACGGCACCGGCGCGGTGCTCGCCACCGTCACCCAGACCTGGGGATCGGCGCCGCGGCGCGTGGGCTCGCAGCTTGCGATCTCGGGCAAAGGCGAGATCCGCGGCTCGGTCTCGGGCGGCTGCGTCGAGGGCGCGGTGATCGTCGAGGCGCTGGAGGCGCTTGAGGACGGCCGCGCGCGCGAGCTGGAGTTCGGGGTCTCGGACGATGACGCCTTTGCCGTCGGGCTCGCCTGCGGCGGCACCATCCGGGTGCTGGTCGAGCCGGTGGGCGCGGAGCTGACCGAGGCGCTTCTTGCCGATCTGGTCGCGGCGCGGGCGGAGCGACGGGCGGTGGCCTATGTGGCCGATCTCGACAGCGGCGCGCGGCGCGTCGACGGCCACGGCCATGCCGAGCGCTTCCGGATGGACCGCTCGGGCTTCGACGAGGACGCGCCGCGGGTCTTCGTCGCCATCCACAACCCGCCCTTGCGGCTGATCGTGGTCGGCGCGGTGCATATCGCGCAGGCGCTGGTTCCGATGGCGCGGATCGCGGGCTACGATCCGGTGCTGGTCGACCCGCGCGAGACCTTCGGGTCGGACGCGCGGTTTCCGGGGGAGCGTATCCTCAACGACTGGCCGGACGAGGCGGTTGCCGAGATCGGTCTCGACGGGCGCACCGCGCTGGTGCTCCTGACCCATGACCCCAAGCTCGACGATCCGGCGCTGATCCAGGCGCTGCGCTCGGGCTGCTTCTATATCGGGGCGCTGGGCTCGACCCGGACCCATGCCAAGCGCGTGGCGCGGCTGACCGAGGAGGGGTTCACCGAGGCCGAGATCGGGCGCATCCACGGGCCGGTCGGTCTTGACATCGGGGCGGCGGGACCGGCCGAGATCGCGGTGTCGATCCTGGCCGAGATGACCCGGGTGCTGAGGCAGGGCAGGTGATCTTCGGCGATTGCGATCTGGACGAGGCCGAGGGCGCGATCCTCGCCCATTCCGTCCCACTTGCCAAAGGGCGCCTGCGCAAGGGCACCCGGATCGGCAGGGCGGAGATCGAGACGCTCCGCGCCGCAGGTCATGCCCATGTGACGGTCGCGCGGCTCGAGGCGGGCGATGTAGAGGAGGATGCCGCCGCGGCTCGGCTTGCACGCGCGCTGGTGCCCGAGCCCGAAGCGGCGGGCCTCAGGATCGGGCGCGCGGCGACGGGGCGGGCCAATCTCTTTGCCGAGGCGCCGGGCATCGTCGAGATCGACGCCGAGGCGATCCACGCGGTCAATCGCGTCGATCCGATGATCACGGTCGCGACCGTCGCGCCCTGGCAGCGGACGCGGGAGCGGGCGATGGTCGCGACGGTCAAGATCATCGCCTACGCGGTCCCGGAGGCGGCGCTCGCTTCGGCCTGCGAGGCGGCGGCGGGCGCGATGCGGCTCCGGCCGGTGACGATCCGATCGGCAGAGCTGATCCAGACCGAAGTTTCGGGCGCGTCCGAGGACGGCCGGAAGGGGCAGGAGGCGATCGGCGCGCGGCTCGAGAGGCTGGGCGTCGCGCTTGCCCCGATCCGTGTGGTGCCGCATGAGACCGGCGCGCTGGCCGAGGCGATCGCGCGCTCCGAGGCCGAGGCGATCTTCGTGCTCACCGGATCGGCCACCTCCGACATCGCCGACGTCGCGCCCGAGGCGCTGCGGCGGGCTGGCGGCGAAGTGGCGCTCTTCGGGATGCCGGTCGATCCCGGAAATCTCCTTTTTCACGGTGCGCTCGGGTCCAAGCCGGTGATCGGTCTGCCGGGCTGCGCCCGAAGCCCGGCGCTCAACGGCGCGGATTGGGTGATGGAGCGCCTTCTCTGCGGCGTACCCGTCAGCCGCGACGACATCGCGCGCATGGGTGTGGGCGGGCTTCTGAAGGAAATCCCGCTCCGCGGTCACCCGCGCGAAGGCTGAACCCGGAACTGTGCTCCTCTGCGCCGCGTTGGCGAAGGGGAGGACCACCATGTCGAGACACGAAAGCGCGGAGATCGTGGCGCGGGAGCGCCCGGAGCTTCTGATCTTCTGCGGTGTGGCGGGCCTGATCGGCACCCTGGCGCCGCTCGCGATGATCGTCTGGGCCGACGCAGTGGCCGAGCATGATTTCATCGCCGACACGATCAGCGACCTGGCGCGCGGCGATCATAAGTGGATCATGGACCTGGGGTTCTACCTCAATGCAGGCGGCCTCCTGGCACTGGCCATTGCCGCCGCGCATGCGCATCTCGGACGGGCGGGCTGGTCCATCGGGATCGTGACGCTGGCGCTTCTGTCGCTGACCGTGGTGATGCTGGGGCTCTGGGACAAGTTCCACGATGCCGATTACAACCCGCCTGGCATGACGGTGCACACCAAGCTCTCCTTCGCGCTCGGGCCGCTCTATCTTGTGGGTCCGCTGTTGATGGCGCAGGGCGCGGGCGGGGTGCGGCGCGCCTACCTGTGGCTGTTTCTCGCCTCGGCGGGGCTCTGGATCGCCTTCGCGGCGGCCTTCAAGCTGGCGCCGACCGGGTATGACGGCATTCTCGAGAAAGTCGCGATCACCATGACCTGGCTCTGGACCGTGCCGCTCGGGGCGCTGTTCATCAGCCGCGGGCTCGGCAAGCGGCACCGGATCACCGAGCGCTGAGGCCTCGGACGCCGCGCGGACGGCCCAACCAACGAAAAAGGGGCGCCGCTGGCGCCCCCCGTAACCCTTCGATGCGGCGCGGTTATTTCACCGGGCCGATCATCATCACCATCTGGCGACCTTCCATCTTCGGCATGTTCTCGACCTTGCCGATTTCCTTGACGTCGTCGGCAACGCGCTCGAGCAGGTCCCGTCCGAGGTTCTGGTGCGCCATCTCGCGGCCGCGGAAGCGCAGGGTGACCTTCACCTTGTCGCCGTTTTCCAGGAACTTCACGACGTTTCTCATCTTCACATCGTAGTCGTGGACGTCGGTGTTCGGGCGGAACTTGACCTCCTTGACCTCGATGATCTTCTGCTTCTTGCGTGCTTCGGCTTCGCGCTTCTGCTGTTCGTATTTGAACTTGCCGAAATCCATGATCTTGCAGACCGGCGGCGAGGCGTTGGGGGAAATCTCGACGAGGTCGAGCCCGGCCTGTTCGGCCAGTTCCATGCCGCGGGCGGGCGTGACGACACCGACATTCTCGCCATCGGCTCCGATCAGGCGGATTTCGGAAACGCGGATACGATCGTTGACGCGCGGTCCGGTTTCACGGGTGGGCGGCGCGTTATGGGGTCTGCGAGCTATGGCTTGGTCCTTTCAAGAAGCTTTCGGTCAGGGGCGCAAAGTAAGCTTTGGTACGGGGCCTTTCAAGCGGCAAATCGGGCCGGGCCGACGGGCGACGCAAGCCGTTGCCTGCGGAACCTGCAAGAAAAGATGCATCATATCCGGAATCGTTTTGAATCAGGCAAATTAATCTGACATTATGAATGTATTCCCAAAGTGACAGGTGGAGACGATGTCGAGAACCGCCGATCCCCTGCGTCTGTTCGAACCGCGCGTGATCGGGACACTGCTGGCCTTTGTCGGCCTCTGCGGAACGCTTTTCGTGCTCATCGCCGGATGGGTGGGTGGCCTGGAGGCCGTGGTGCGGGCCGGACCCGATCTGGCGGCGATGATGCCCTCGACGGCGGTCGCTCTGGCGGCGCTGTTTGCAGTGCACGCGCTCTTCGGACGGTCCGGGCGGCCTCCCAAGGTGACGCTGATCGGCCTTCTGATGACGGCGGCCTTCCTGCCGGTGATCAACCTGATCATGCTTGCGGTCGGGGCCTCGGGGCTCGAAGCCAGCTTCGCGCCCGTGCGCGACACCGATCGCATGGCGGCCGGGACCGCCATTCTGACGCTCGTGGCCTGCGCTGCGACCGCGTCGCTCTTCCTGGGCAGCGCCGCGCGGCAGGGCTGGACACTGGCGCTCAGCACGCTGGGCCTGTCGACCTCGGTCGCGATCCTGATCGCTCACCCCTTCACGCCCGGCTCGCATTACGCTCTGCCGGGCTGTGCCGAGATGTCGATCTTCACCGCCGTGGCGCTGTTGACGCTCTTCGCGACGCTCCTGGTGCGTCTCTGGGAGCGGAACGAGGACTGACCGCCAGACGTCGGATCAGTCGAGGAACGCCTTTTCCACCACGTAATGCTTGGGGTCCGAGTTCGCCCCTTCCTCCAGCCCGTAGCCTTCGAGAAGCTCCTTGATCTCGAGGTTGAAGGCGAGATTGCCGCACACCATCGCACGATCGGTCTCGGGCGTGAGCGCCGGCACGCCGAGATCGGCGAAGACCTCGCCCGAGCGCATCAGGTCGGTGATGCGGCCCATCTTCGGGCTCTCCTCGCGGGTGGTGGTCGGGTAGTAGCGCAGCTTGGCGAGGTTCTCCGGCCCGATCAGCTCGGCCAGGAGCTCGTCCGACTGGATGGTCTTGATCAGCTCGGCCCCGTAGGTCAGCTCGCCGACTTCGCGGCAGGTATGGGTGAGGATGACCTCGTCGTAATCCTCGAAGGTCTGCGGATCGCGCAGAAGCGAGGCAAAGGGCGCGATGCCGGTGCCGGTGGCGAAGAGCCAGAGCCGCTTGCCGGGTAGGAGCGCGTCATGGACGAGCGTGCCCACGGGCTTGGGGCGCAGGATGATCTCGTCGCCGGGCTGGATGTGCTGGAGCCGCGAAGTCAGCGGGCCGTCCTGCACCTTGATCGAGTAGAACTCGAGCTCCTCGTCCCAGGAGGGCGAGGCGATGGAATAGGCGCGCAGGAGCGGCTTGACCTTGCCGGTCTTCGGATCGGGATCGCCCATCAGGCCGATCATCACGAACTCGCCCGACCGGAAGCGCAGGCTCGCGGGCCGCGTCACGCGGAACGAGAACAGACGGTCGGTCCAGTGCGTGACCTCCGTCACGATCTGAGCGTCGGGCAGCGCCAGCTTGGGCGCCTCTTTCTTCTTCTCGGCGGTGCGGTCGGTCATGATCTGGTCTTCGGGCATAACATCTCTCGCCGGCGGACGCCGACGCCTTTCGTCCTAACGGGTCGGGAGCGCGGGGGGAAGGCGGCGTGCTGCCTCAGCCCCGAAGCCGCGCCTGATAGTCGTTCTCCTGCCAGTCGGCGCGGAATCGCCACTGGTCCTCGGGCTGACGCTGGGCGAGCTCGTCCGAGATCTCGACCGCGTCGAAGCCCGCGCGGCGCGCCATGGCGTATTGATCGGCGATCACGTGGCCCGAGGCGCGCAACGCGCCCCGATAGCCGCGCAGGCGCAGAAGCCGCGCTAGTGTGAAGCCGCGCCCGTCCGAGAAGGACGGAAAGGCGATCTTCACGCGCTCCGCGCCTGCGGTCAGGGCGGAAAGCTCCGCCGGATCGGTATCGGAGGCCAGCTCGATCACGTCGCCGGTCCACTCGTCGGGGCCGAAGCCCGCATCGGTCACGATCACGCTCATGCGCTCTCTCCTTGTCTCTGGATGCGGCCGTTCACGATATGGATGCCGCATTCGTCCTTGTCCTGTCCGCGCCAGCGCCCGGCGCGCGGGTCCTCGCCCGGAGCCACCTTGGAGGTGCAGGGCTGGCAGCCGATCGACGGGTAGCCCTGCGCCACCAGCGGATGCCGGGGCAGGCGGTTTTCGTCCATGTAGGCGCGCACGTCCTCGGGCTGCCAATGGGCGAGCGGGTTCACCTTGATCCGGCCCGTGGCCTCGTCGAGCTCGAAGAAATCGAGCGCCGAGCGGCGGCCGGACTGGTAGCGCTTCCGGCCCGTGATCCAGCCATCGAACCCGTCGAGCGCCTGCTCCAGCGGCAGCGTCTTGCGCAGCGCGCAGCAGGCGTCGGTGTCCGAGAACCTCAGCGCGCCATAGGGATCGCGCGCCTGAAGCGTCGCGGCATCGGTGCGCAGCACGCGCACGTCGCGCAGGCCCAGGCGCTCGGCCACCTCCTGCTGGTACACCAGCGTCTCGGCAAAGAGGAGCCGGGTGTCGATGAAGAGCACCGGCGTGGATCGGTCCACGACCGCCACGAGATGCAGAAGCGCGACGCTTTCGGCGCCGAAGCTCGACACCATCGCGATCCGGCCCGCCTCGGGGTCCTTCAGCGCGCCGCGCAGCACGTCAGTCGCACCGTGGTGGCGGTAGCGCGCATTGAGCGCCGCCACGCGCCCGCGCAGTTCGTCCAGCCGCGCGGCGCCCGGGGCCCGCGCGCGGTGGTCGTCCGTTTGATCTGGTTGATCCGGGATGCGTTCAGGCAGCATTGGCGCGCGTCTCTTCCTTGGCGGGATAGAGCGCCGCCTTGAACGGCGCCATCCCGGTCCGCCGGTAGGTGTCGAGGAAGCCCTCCTCGGCATTCATGCGCTCGGCGAGATAGCTTTTGATGATCCGCTCCACCGCAGGCACGATCTCGTCCGCCGGGAAACCGGGTCCGGTGCGCTCGCCAAGGCTCGCCGCCTCGGTGTGGTCGCCGCCGAGCGTGATCTGGTAGTTCTCGACGCCCGCACGGTCGAGCCCGAGGATGCCGATATGGCCCACATGGTGGTGCCCGCAGGCATTGATGCAGCCCGAGATCTTGATCTTCAGACCGCCCACCTCGTGCTCGATCTTGAGCGCGTCGATGCGGGTCGCGATCTCCTGCGCGATCGGGATCGAGCGGGCCGTCGCCAGCGCGCAGTAATCCATGCCGGGGCAGGCGATGATGTCCGAGACAAGCCCGATATTCGCCGTCGCGAGCCCGTGCGCGGCAAGCTCCGCATGGATCGCGGGCAGGTCAGAGCGATGGACATGCGGGAGCACGACGTTCTGCTCGTGGCTGATCCGCAGCTCGTCATGGCCGTAGCGCTGGGCGAGATCGGCCATCACGCGCATCTGCTCGGCGGTCGCGTCGCCCGGCGTCTCGCCATGCTTCTTGAGGCTGATCTGCGCGATGGCGTAACCCGGCGCACGGTGCTCGGCGAGGTTGGTGTCCGCCCAGGCGCGGAAGACCGGATCGGCGGCATAGGCCTGGTCGAACGCGTCGGTCGGCGCGTCGCGGAATTCGGGCGCGGCGAACTGCGCGCGGATCGCGGCCAGCATCTCCTGGTCGACGCCCGAGAACGCCTGGCGGGTCTCGGCGAAGCGGGCCTCGACGAGGCTTCGGATCTCGTCGATCCCGTGCTCGTGCACGGTGATCTTGATGCGCGCCTTGTACTTGTTGTCGCGACGGCCGAGCAGGTTCCAGACCGACACCACGGCCTCGAGATAGGGCAGGAGGTCCGACTCGGGAACGAAGGGATCGATGATCTTGCCGATCATCGGCGTCCGGCCAAGGCCGCCGCCCACCAGGACGGTGTAGCCGATCTCGCCCGTGTCGTTCTTCACGATGCGCAGCCCGATGTCATGCGCGGCGGTGACGGCCCGGTCGGCGGGCGCGCCGGTCACGGCGATCTTGAACTTGCGCGGCAGGAACTGGAACTCCGGGTGGTCGGTCGACCACTGGCGGATCAGCTCGGCCACCGGGCGCGGATCGGCGATCTCGTCCGCGGCGGCCCCGGCGAAATGATCGGCGGTGACGTTGCGGATCGTGTTGCCGGAGGTCTGGATGGCGTGCATCTCGACCTCGGCCAACGCATCGAGGATGTCGGGCACGTCCTTGAGGTTCGGCCAGTTGTACTGGATGTTCTGGCGCGTTGTGAAATGGCCGTAGCCCTTGTCCCACCGCTCGGCGATCATCGCGAGCTGGCGCATCTGACCCGAGTTCAGCGTGCCGTAAGGGATCGCCACGCGCAGCATGTAGGCGTGAAGCTGCAGGTAGAGCCCGTTCATCAGCCGCAGCGGACGGAACTCCTCCTCGGTGAGGCTGCCGTCGAGACGGCGCTCGACCTGGGCGCGGAACTGGGCGTTGCGGGTCGCGACGTAGCGGGCGTCGAAATCTGAATAGCTGTACATGGTATCTCTCCTGGCGGGCTTGGGACGCGATTAGAGCTCTGGGGCTTGGCCCTGGGCCTGCTTGCCGTGCCGGTAATTGGAGGGGCCGGTGGCGCGGAACGCCTCGCGGAAATGGGTGGGCTTGGCGCCGCCGGGGCGCGGCGTGACATCGGCGAGATAGGCGCCGACGATCTCGGACTGGCGGCGCTCGGCCTCGAGCAGCCGCACCTGGGCATGCGCCTCGTCGGTCAGGACCTCCGCCCCGGCCAGCTCGCGGGTCCAGCTGTCATCGGCGGCAAGATAGATCACGTCGCCCTCGACCAGCGCATTGCCGGTGACGACCTTGGGGGTGAAGGAGCGGGGCATCAGGAGACCTCCTGGGTTTTCAGCGCGGGCATCGCGGTGGCGGCGTCGCGGGGGGCGAGGCCGTAGAGAAGAAGGGCAGGGCCGTCGAGCGCGGCCTCGGTCAGGGCATCGGACAGGTCGCCCAGCGTCGCCCCGATGACGCGCTGATCGGTGCGCGAGGCGTTCTCGATCACGGTGACGGGTGTGGCGCGGTCGGCGCCGTGCATCATCAGGCGGCCTTGCAGGAAGCGCGCGGCGCGCTTGCCCATATAGATCGCGGCGACCTCGCCGGGACGCGACAGGGCGGCCCAGTCGTGATCGGCGAAGCCCGCCATGTCGTGACCGGTCAGGAACCGGACCGAGGCGTTGCGGCCGCGGCGGGTCAGGCTCTGGCCGATGGCGGCGACCGAGGCGGAGGCGGCGGTGATGCCGGGCACGATGGTCCAGGAGACGCCGGCGGCCTCGCAGGCCTCGATCTCCTCGTCGAGACGGCCGAAGACGGTCGCATCGCCGGATTTCAGCCGCACGACCTGCGCGCCTTCGCGAGCATGGGCGACGATGAGCGCGTCGATCTCGTGCTGCGGCGTGTGGCGGCCGAAGGCCTCCTTGCCGACATCGATCATCCGCGCTTCGCGGCGGGCGAGTTCGAGGATCTCGGGGCTGACGAGCCGGTCGTAGAGCACGACATCGGCCTCATCGAGCGCGCGCCGCGCCTTCAGCGTCAGAAGTTCGGGGTCGCCAGGACCGGCACCGACAAAGGCCACATGGCCGATGCGCGCCTCGCGGGCGAGGTGGCGGGGCAGCAGGTCTTGGAGCGCCCGGGCCGCGCTGTCTTCGCCCGGATCGCGCTCGAGCGCGCGGGGGCCGCTCTCGAAATACCAGTCGCGCCAGAAATCGCGCCGGGGACGGCCGGGCGCGAGCCGCTCGGCCATCTTGCGGAAGCCTTTGCCGACCCGGGCCAGAAGCCCGAGCTGGGCGGGCAGGCGCGCTTCGAGATCGGCCTTGATTGCGCGCGCGAGCACCGGGGCGGCGCCCTCGGTGCCGATGGCGACGGTCACCGGATCACGGTCGACGATCGCGGGGGTGATGAACTGGCTGTCCCCGAGGTTGTCGACGATATTGACCAGCGCACCGTCGGCGCGCGCCAGGGCCGAGGTGCGGGCATCCTCGACAGCGTCCTCGTCGGCGGCATAGAAGAGCACCGCGCAGGTCGCATCGCCCGGCGCCATCGCGCGCTCGACAAGGCGCAGGCGCCCGGCTTTGGCCAGATCCCGGATCTCGGGCGCGGGTGCGGGAGAGAAGACGGTCAGATGCGCTTCGGTCTTCAGGAGAAGGCGCAGCTTGGCGAGCGCGGCCTCGCCGCCGCCCGACAGCACGACGCGGCGGCCGGCAAGCGCCACGAAGATGGGGAAATGCTGCATTGGACGACCTCTGGCCTGTTCGCGTTTCTGTCTCCTGATATAGAATTTTGTTCTGGTTTTCGGCTAGGGGATTGAGAAAACAAGAGCGATTGTTCTACGGTGACGCCAGCGCGGGAGTGTTTTTCCTGCATTCGGGCAAAAGGGAGAACGCCATGTCGCTCGATCCGGTCGATCGCAAAATCCTGATCGAGTTGCAGCGCGACGCGAGCCAGTCACTGGATGAGATCGCCAAGGCGGTGGGCTCGTCGAAGACCCCGGTCTGGAACCGGATCCGCAAGATGCGCGAGGCGGGGATCATTGGGCAGCAGACGGTTCGGCTCGATGCCGAGGCCTTGGGGTTCGAGGCCTGTTTCTTCGTGCTGATCCGGACCTCGGAGCACGAGGCCGACTGGCAGCGGCGATTCCTGAAGGCGCTGAAGGAACGACCCGAAGTGCAGGAGGCGCACCGGCTGGCGGGCGATATCGACTACATTCTCAAGGTGAGGGTGCAGAACGCGCGCGCTTACGACGCGTTCTATCAGGCGCTGATCTCAGAGGTGAAGGTCCACAACGTGACGGCCCTTCTGTCGATGGAGGAGATCAAGTCGACGTCCGACCTGCCGCTGTGACGTCGCGCGCGGCAAGCCGATCTGGTGGACGGGTGTCGCCAGGCGGCCGAATTCCGAACCGGAATTCGCGCGAAATCCGGTTCGGATTTCGCCACCGCCCGTGACGAGCGGCCCGTCAGCCGATCGCGACGGCTTTCACGTCGTCGTCGATGAACGGCACGTATTGCTCGAAATTGTCCGCGAACATCTGCACGAGCTTCGCCGCCTGCGCGTCATAGGCCGCCTTGTCATGCCAGGTGCGGCGCGGATCGAGCAGCACTTCGGGCACGCCGTCGACGGCGACCGGAACCTCGAAGCCGAAATTCGGGTCCTTGCGGTACTCAACATCCGCGAGCGCGCCCTGCAGCGCCGCGGTGAGCAGCGCGCGGGTCGCCTTGATCGGCATCCGCTGGCCTTCGCCATAAGCCCCACCGGTCCAGCCGGTATTGACGAGCCAGCAGGTCGCCCCGTGCTTGGCGATCTTCTCGCGCAGCAAGGAGCCGTAGACCTCGGGCCGGCGCGGCATGAACGGCGCGCCGAAACAGGTCGAGAAGGTCGGCTGCGGTTCGGTCACGCCACGCTCGGTCCCGGCCACTTTCGCGGTGAAGCCCGACAGGAAGTGATACATCGCCTGCGCCGGGGTCAGCCGCGCGATCGGCGGCAGCACCCCGAAGGCGTCGCAGGTCAGCATGACGATGTTCTTCGGGTGCCCGCCGAGCCCGGTGGGCGAGGCGTTCGAGATATAGTCCAGCGGATAGGCGCAGCGCATGTTCGCCGTCAGGCTGTCATCGTCGAAATCAAGCTCGAAGGTCTCGGGATCGAAGACCATGTTCTCGATCACGGTCCCGAATTTCGAAGTGGTGTCGTAGATCTCGGGCTCGGCCTCGCGGCGGAGGTTGATCGTCTTGGCGTAGCAGCCGCCTTCGAAGTTGAAGGTGCCGCGATCCGACCAGCCATGCTCGTCATCGCCGATCAGCACGCGGCCGGGATCGGCCGACAGGGTGGTCTTGCCGGTGCCGGAGAGGCCGAAGAACACCGCCGTGTCGACCGGGTTGCCGGGCGCGTGGTTGGCCGAGCAATGCATCGGCATGATGTTCTTCTCGGGCAGGAGGTAGTTCAGAAGCGTGAAGACCGATTTCTTGTTCTCGCCCGCGTATTCGGTGTTGGCGATCAGGATCAGCTTGCGGTCGAAATTCAGCGCGATCACGGTCTCGGACCGGCAGCCGTGCCGCTTGGGATCGGCCTTGAAGCTCGGGCAGTTGATCACGGTGAAATCGGCGTTGAACTCGTCGATCGCTTCGGTGTCGGGGCGACGTAGCATGTGGCGGATGAACAGCCCGTGCCACGCGAGTTCGGTGACGATCCGCACGTCGATGGAATTGGCCGGATCGGCGCCGCCCACGAGGTCCTGCACGAAATAGTCGCGGCCCTTCATGTGGTCGACCATGTCGGCGTAGAGCGTGTCGAACCCCTCGGGGCTCATCTCGGCGTTGTTGTCCCACCAGATGGTCTCTGCGACGCTGTCGGTCTTGACGACGTGCTTGTCCTTCGGCGAGCGGCCGGTGAACGCGCCGGTGGTGACGAGAAACGCGCCGCCGCAGCCAAGCGTGCCTTCGCCCCGCGAAAGCGCTTCCTGCACCAGCGCCGGTTCGCGCAGGTTGTAATAGACAGTGCCGAGCCCCTCGATCCCTTGATCTTCGAGCCGGAAGTTCGGGTTCACCCGTCCATGTGTCATCTGTCTTGCTCCTTCGGCCGCGGCCCTGTCGCGCGGCGATCTCTCACAGGCGGTGGCGCGGAGACGCGACCGTCGCTGACGCCGTCTAAGCGCCAGTATGCCGGGGATTAACAGTCGGGTTGGGGTATGAACAGACCGCGCGCCGGACGTTAGCGCAACCACGCCCAGTTTAGCGCAACCACGGCGAGAGGCGGGCGGCAGAGTGCGGTAATTTAGCCATTGGTTACGAATTTCTGTCTGGATGGACACAGTTGCGGCGGCTGATTCGCAGAAGGCATTTGCTGAAATGGCGGAATGTGCTCATACTGTGGAAAAAATCATAAAGTGAGCAGTACAAGGAAAACCCTATGTCCAAGATCGCCCTCGTGGACGATGACAGGAATATCCTGACATCTGTCGCCATGACACTCGAAGCCGAGGGCTTCGAGGTTGAGACGTATAATGACGGCCAGCAGGCACTGGACGCATTCAACAAGAAGCTGCCCGACATGGCGGTCTTCGACATCAAGATGCCCCGGATGGATGGCATGGACCTGCTGCAGCGCGTGCGCCAGAAGTCCAAGATGCCGATCATCTTCCTGACCTCCAAGGATGACGAGATCGACGAGGTTCTCGGCCTGCGCATGGGCGCGGACGATTACGTCAAGAAGCCGTTCTCGCAGCGCCTTCTGGTCGAGCGCATCCGCGCGCTTCTGCGCCGTCAGGAAGCGGTCGCCACCAACGCCGTGGGCGACACCGAAGAGACCAAGCTCATGGTCCGCGGTTCGCTGACGATGGATCCGCTGCGCCACTCCGTGACCTGGAAGGGCAAGGACGTCTCGCTCACCGTGACCGAATTCCTGCTCCTGCAGGCCCTGGCACAGCGCCCGGGTTTCGTGAAATCGCGCGATCAGCTCATGGATGTCGCCTATGACGACCAAGTCTATGTCGACGACCGCACCATCGACAGCCACATCAAGCGGCTGCGCAAGAAGATGCGCTCGGTGGATGACGACTTCTCCGCCATCGAGACGCTCTATGGCATCGGGTACCGCTACAACGAAGAGTGATCATGGCCCTCGCCGAGGATCTCTCCCTGCAGGATACGGCGTCGCGCGACAGGCGCGACGACGATCTTGTTCTGGGCGACGAATGGGTCGCTCCTGACGGCACGGTCGAGACCGAGCTGCGCGAAAGCCGTGCGCGGCGGGGTCTGTTCTCGCTCAACCGCTCGCCCCTGACGCGCAAGATCATCACCTTCAACCTGATCGCGCTCAATGTCCTGGTCGCGGGCATCCTCTATCTCAACTCGTCGCGCGACACGCTGGCGCTCCAGAAAAGCGCCGCGGTCGAAAGCGAAGCCCGGCTGATCGCCAACGTGTTCGAGGCGCAGCTGCCCGAAAGCGGGCGGGTGAGCCTGGCCTCCGACAGGGATATCGACACCGCCGCAACGCTCGAGGCGCTCTCGCTGAGCGACGGCATGCGGCTTCTGATCTTCGATGACGGGCTCTTCCTCGTGGGCGAGACCGCGGGCGTCGCGTCCGATCCGACCGCCGCGGCACCCGCCGAGCGCCAGACGCTGATCTCGGATTTCCTGGCGACGCTCTGGCAGGCGACGTCGAGCGTCTTCACCATGCTGACCGAAACCCAGCCGCGCTCGCTCGAGGATCGTCTGCGCCAGCTGATCGAAGCCGAGGGCATGGACACGATCCGCGTGATCCAGGGCACCAACCCGGCCGGCGAGACGATGTTCACCGCGCTCACCCCGATCCAGCAGAACGGCACCACAATCGGCGTGATCGGACTGGTCTCTCCCGCCGCCGAGATCGACACCGCCGTCCGGCTCGAGCGCGAGCGGGTGCTGCAGATGTTCGTGATCGCCACGCTCGTCTCCATCGGCCTCAGCCTCGTCTTGTCCTCGACCATCGCGAACCCGATCTCCGATCTGGCCGACGCCGCGGAAATCGGCCGTGACCGCAACCGCCGCAGCGTCGCGCCGGGCCGCGTCCGCATCCCCGACCTGACCGCGCGGCCCGATGAAATCGGCCGCCTGTCCGGCGCGCTTCGGGGCATGGTCGCCGCGCTCTACGACCGGATCGACGCGAACGAACAGTTCGCCGCCGATGTCGCGCACGAGATCAAGAACCCGCTCGCGAGCCTGCGCTCGGCCATCGGGTCGCTGCGCATCGTCAAGAAGCCCGAGCATCGCGACAAGCTCCTCGACGTGATCGAACATGACGTGCGCCGCCTCGACCGGCTCGTCTCGGACATCTCCAACGCCTCCCGGCTCGACAGCGAGCTCGTCAAGGAGGAGGAGGAAGAGTTCAACCTCGTCGGCATGCTCGACAACCTTACGCAATATCTCGGCGAGGACGCCAAGAAGCGCGGGATCGAGTTCATCACCGATCTGCCCGCCCGCCCGATCCAGATCCAGGGCCTCGAGGCGCGGCTTGCGCAGGTCTTCGTCAATCTCATCACCAACGCGATCTCCTTCTGCGAGGACGGCGACGCGATCCGGCTCTGGGTCCGGCGCCGCGACAACCGCGTGCTGGTGGTGGTCGAAGACACCGGTCCGGGCATCCCGGAGCAGGCGCTCACCAAGATCTTCAAGCGCTTCTACTCGCAGCGGCCCGAGGGCGAGTTCGGCAACAATTCCGGCCTCGGTCTCGCGATCTCGAAGCAGATCGTCGAGGCGCATGGCGGCGTGATCTGGGCCGAGAACATCCGGCCGACCGAGGCCGACATCACCTCCGAACCGCTGGGCGCACGCTTTGTCGTGGGTCTTCCGATCTGACGACCGGCGCGGCCCGCGCGCCAGCCATCCGTGAGCGATCCCATGCGCCTGCATGCCAGCGCCGTGGCCCTGAGCGGCCGCGGCGTTCTGATTCTGGGCAGCTCGGGCGCGGGCAAATCCGCGCTGGCGCTCGCGCTGATCGCCCGTGGCGCCCGGCTCATCGCCGATGATGCCGTCGAGGTCCGGACCGTCCCGGAGGGCCTGCATCTCTCCTGTCCAGAGGCGGGGCGCGGCCTGATCGAGGCCCGCGGTGTCGGGCTGCTCCGCGCCGAGCCGGTCGAGGCGCTCGCCGCGCTCGTGGTCGATCTCGACCAGGACGAGGCCGAGAGGCTGCCGCCCGCCCGCAGCTATACAATCCTGTCACATCCCCTGCCGCTTCTCGGCAAGAGCCGCTATATCGACATGGCGGACGCCATTCCCCTCTGTCTCACCGGCGGCCGCCGGGAGGGCCTCGATCCATGACCCAGCACGCGCAGCGCGTCGTCCTTGTCACCGGTCCCTCGGGCGCCGGGCGCGCGACCGCGATCAATGCGCTCGAGGATTTCGGCTTCGAGGCCATCGACAACATCCCGCTCAGCCTCATCCCGCGTCTCCTCGACGGGCCCGTCGCGCTGCAGCCGATGGCGCTCGGGGTGGATGTGCGCAACCGCGATTTCTCGGTCGATGCCTTTATCGAGCTTGCGCTGATGCTCGGGCGGCGACCGGAGCTGGAGCTGGAGCTTCTCTATCTCGACTGCGCCACCGACGTGCTGGTCCGCCGCTTCTCCGAGACCCGCCGCCGCCATCCGCTCGCCACCGACAGCGCGCCCGAGCAGGCGATCGCGCAGGAAAAGACGCTGCTCGAGCCGCTGCGCGCGGTGTCCGACACCCTGATCGACACGTCCTCCTTCAGCCCGCACGACCTGCGCGCCGCGCTCGAGAACTGGTTCGGCCGCGGCACCGAGCGCGGCCTTGCGGTGTCGCTCAATTCCTTTTCCTACAAGCGCGGCTTGCCGATGGGGGCCGACATGGTGATCGATTGCCGCTTCCTCGCCAATCCGCATTGGGTGCCGGACCTGCGGGCGCTGACCGGGCGCGACGCCGCCGTCGTCGCCCATGTCGCGGCGGACCCGCGCCATGCGGAATTCCTCGAGCGGATCACCGGAATGCTCACCTTCCTCTTGCCCGCGCACCGGGCCGAGGGGAAATCGCATTTCACCATCGGCTTCGGATGCACCGGCGGGCAACACCGCTCGGTTGCCGTAACGGAAAGCGTGGCGGCTGGCCTTGCGGAGGCAGGCTGGCGGGTGTCAATTAGGCATCGCGAGCTCGAGCGGCGCGGGATGGTCCCGGGCCCGGGCGACGCGGAACCAAGGTAGGGACGGCGGAGCGTGATCGGGATCGTCATCGTGGCGCATGGCGGGCTCGCGCGGGAATATCTCGCGGCGGTCGAGCATGTCGTCGGCGCTCAGGACGGCATTCGGGCCATCTCGATCGAGGCCGAGCATGACCGCGCGGCCAAGCAGCGCGAGATTTGCGATGCCGCCGATATCGTGGATCACGGCGAAGGCGTCGTGATCGTTGTCGACATGTTCGGGGGCTCGCCGTCCAATCTCAGCCTGCGCGCCTGCCAGCCCGAGAACCGGCGCATCCTCTACGGCGCGAACCTGCCGATGCTGATCAAGCTCGCCAAATCGCGCCATCTACCGGTGCCCGAAGCCGTCCGCGCGGCGCTCGAGGCCGGGCGCAAGTACATAGACAGCCAGAACATCCCGCCCGGTCGCGACATGGGCCCGGGCGCGGGCGAGGGGGACAACCCGAGATGACCGAAACGGTTCACAGACGGCTGAAGATCATCAACGAAAAGGGCCTCCACGCCCGCGCCTCGGCCAAGCTCGTCGAGGTGGTCGAGGGGTTCGACGCCTCCTGCGAGGTCACGAAGGACGGGCATGACGCGTCCGGAGACAGCATCATGGGGCTCCTGATGCTCGCGGCTTCGAAGGGCAGCGAGATCGAGATCGACTGCCGCGGGGCCGATGCCGAGGCCTTGGCCGACGCGATCGAGGCGCTGGTCGCGGATTATTTCGGCGAGGGCCGCTGAGGCCCGGGCGGCGGAGCGTCTGCACAAGGTAGCACACCGTCTTCCGACGGCAGACAGCCACTCAACACATAAGAGCGTTGCGCGTGTTCCGGCGCGGGCGACAGCCCGCGCCGCCGGTCGGATCGGCGCAGCCGATCCGAAACTCCTCTCAGCGCGTCGGAACCGGCTTCTCGCCGCGGTAGTCGTAGAATCCGCGATTGCTCTTCCGCCCGAGCCAGCCCGCCTCCACATATTTCGACAGGAGCGGGCAGGGACGGTACTTGGTGTCGCCCAACCCGTCATGCAGCACGTTCATGATCGCGAGACAGGTGTCGAGCCCGATGAAATCCGCAAGCTCCAGCGGTCCCATCGGGTGATTGGCGCCGAGCTTCATCGCCTCGTCGATGGAATAGACCCCGCCGACACCCTCGTAGAGCGTGTAGACCGCCTCGTTGATCATCGGCATCAGGATGCGGTTGACGATGAAGGCCGGGAAATCCTCGGCCGAGGCGGCGGTCTTGCCGAGCGTGTCGACCACGCCGAGGCAGGCCTCGTAGGTCTCCTGGTCGGTCTGGATGCCGCGGATCAGCTCCACGAGTTTCATGATCGGCACCGGGTTCATGAAGTGGAACCCCATGAACTTCTCCGGCCGGTCGGTGCGCGAGGCGAGACGCGTGATCGAGATCGACGAGGTGTTCGAGGTCAGCAGCGTCTCGGGCTTCAGATGCGGCAGCAGCGTCTCGAAAATCTTGTTCTTGACCTCTTCGCGTTCGGTCGCCGCCTCGACGACGAGATCGCTTTGCCCGAGATCGGCCAGCGTCGCCGTCGCGGTGATCCGCGCGAGCGCCGCGTCGCGGGCATCTGCGCTGATCTTCTCGCGGCTGACCTGCCGGTCGAGATTGGCGGCGATCTGCGTCATCGCCGCGTCGAGCGCCTCCTGCGAGATGTCGTTGAGCAGCACGTCATAGCCCGCAAGCGCCATCACATGGGCAATGCCGTTGCCCATCTGTCCCGCGCCCACGACGCCGACGGTCTTGATTTCCATGCCGCACCCTTTCTGTCGCGCCTGTCCCGCGACCATATGCGGGCGGCGCGGGCAGGAGCAAGGCAGGTCGGAACAGTTCGAGACGCATTTGAGCTTTAGCGAATCCGCAAGGCGAATCGTGCAGCCTCCCTGGATCACCAGACCGGGGGCACCGACATGACGCATGCCAAGGACGGGCGCGGCGGCCTGAATTACGACCCCTGCCGCTATGGCAAGAGCCGGGTGG
Source organism: Litorisediminicola beolgyonensis (assembly GCF_042679605.1). NCBI lineage: Bacteria > Pseudomonadati > Pseudomonadota > Alphaproteobacteria > Rhodobacterales > Paracoccaceae > Litorisediminicola > Litorisediminicola beolgyonensis. Next base: position 870 of record NZ_JBHTMU010000056.1, on the reverse strand, counting down.
CCTTTCGCGGGCCCCAGGCCGATCTCGACGGGCGCTACCTGGCCTGTATCGGCAGCACCGCGACCTATGGCCGGTTCATTCCCGACCCGTATCCGACGCTCCTCGGGCAGGCCTTGGATCTTCCGGTCGTGAATTTCGGGGCGGTGAATGCCGGTCTCGACTTGGTGTTGCACGACCCTTCGGTGCTCGAGATCGCGCTTTCCGCCGATGCGGTCGTGCTCCAGGCGATGGGCGCGCAGAACATGTCGAACCGCTTCTACGCGGTGCATCCGCGCCGCAACGACCGTTTCGTCAAGGCCTCTCGCATCCTCACCGCGCTCTATCCCGAGGTCGATTTCAGCCAGATCGCCTTTACCCGGCATCTCCTCGACGTACTCTACGCCACGGGCCGCGAGCGGTTCGATTTCGTGGTCGAGGAACTGCAGACCGCCTGGACCGCGCGCATGCTGCGCCTGCTCGACCAGTTCGAGGGGCGCGCGGTGCTGTTCTGGTTCGCCGACATGGCACCGCCCGACAAGGCCATGATGCCGGGCGAAGCGCGCCACCTGAACGAGCCGGTCTTCGTGACACGCGCGATGCTGGCCGAGGCCGGGACCCGCGCGCTTTCTGTGGTCCAATCCGTGCCGAAGGCTGGCGCAGGCGACACGGGGACCGAAGGCATGGTCCATTCCAGCTTCGATGCGCTCGCCGCCGCCGAACAGATCGGCCCGGCCGGTCACGCCGAGGCCGCCTCGGCCTTGGCCAGGGCGCTGGCCCCGCGACTGGCCGAAGTGGGGGCGGGGTAAGGCAAGCCCTAGGCTCAGGACCCATTGATCTGAGCCGAAGGGCATGATTCACCGCACGAAAACAGAGCGGTGATATGTCTAATCT
>NZ_JBHTMU010000055.1:0-20030 GCF_042679605.1 Litorisediminicola beolgyonensis | reverse complement strand
CATCCGCATCGCACTCATGAACCGCTTCAACGCCCTCGGCACCGCCGAGATCATCCGCGTGGCCTGACGGTCAGTGGAGGAAGGGGCAGTCACGCCTCAAGCGCGAGTTGCGCAACAACGCCCGTCACGTCCTCAAAGTCGACGGCCTCGGCTTCGGGTATCGCGCTGACGTTCACCTTGCGTTTGTCTGCTCCGAACGCCAGGTTGGCTTTTCGGAACAAAGGAGCAACATATGTCAATTGGGGATGACCACTCGATCTTCCCTTCGATGGAGTATGTCAAACCAGGTCCCCGGTGGAAGATAGACCTGTACGACGAACTGGGCGTTTTCGATGCGAAGCAGCTGGAAGTGGTGATCGACCGCTTTGGCTTTTCCGAAGGTGATGCTCGCGCCCTGTCGATCTGCTTGGGCAATTGTCTCGACTCCAGTTCGTCCATCAACCTGACCGAAGTGTCGCGAGACCGAGCCCTCGAGCGGGGACGTAAAAAGTTGAACAAGGCTCTTAGCCACCTGAAGAAGTCGCAAGGTGACCGCGCTATGCTCGTCTCAGTGCTTGACGAGATTGACGGGATATTTGTGCTGAAGGAGGTGGACGGATTCTTGGTGCACTGCAGCGAGGAATTGTCTCAGCTGGAAGAGGCAAGGGCTTTGTCGATGGACATCGACGTTCCGTGTGAAGAATTGCATGAGGCGATCGACGCGCTCGCGAAGACAAACGCAGTGGCCATCTTGGCTCCAAAGGATGCTCGCAAGTATCGGGATCGACGGCGCTATCAAGTGATCAAGAATTGCTGCATCTGGTGGAAAGAAACCGGCCGCAAGTTGACGGTGACAACGTCCGCGACGAAGCAACGCGACATCAGGGGCGGCCCCCTTATCGAGTTCATCAGATGGGTTGGACTGGAGCTGACTGATCCGCCGAACCTTCTTCCAGGCGAGACTCTCAAGGAAGATATCGAACGGGTCAGAGCAGACCTTGAGCGCGAGGCCAACCAAATGGATCTGATGCCAGAGTTCGAGATGTCGTATTACAGGCCGAACTGCGCACACCCTTCCGTTTTTTAACAATCGACACACTTGGTCATGCCCACCCTGCCCCGCGCATGGTCGGGGCATGACAGACTTCTTCAAACCGACCTCAAACCCCACTGGGCAGACAGCAGACCCGACTACGTGTCTGCTTGATCTTGCACGCCTATTGGCACGGCAGGCGGCGCGGGAGGCATGTCTTCACTTAGTTATAAATGAGGAGGCCTCCCATGCGGGAGCAAACCACAATTACCCAGAAGAACAATGAGCTTCTGACCGTGAAGGACGTCGCTCGCCTCGACCAGGTTTCAGAGAAGACAGTGCGGCGCGCGATCGCTGAAGGGCGTCTGGAAGTCCGCCGACTGGGGCCATCGGGACGACTGATCCGCATCGATCCGGAGGCTCATTCGCGCTACCGCCGCGGTCAGTTCTACTGACCAATCGCGACCAGTAATGTCCATTAAAATCAATGGACTGCCTCCTCCTCGGGAAGAGGGCCACACCGTAACATGCTCACTTTCCATGCTACTGTTTTCCCGAATCAGGACCCCTGTCGCCTTCTGTCCACCCGAGACCAATCCCGTCTGCAAAGGAGCCACCCGATGAAGACCCTCCGACCTTCCGATCTTGAGCTTGCGCTCGTTCCCAAGCAGGTTCAGATGTTCTCTTCCGTACATGATGCCATTGCCTCGGACCTGTCGCTCAAAGCGGAGCGCCGACGCGATCTCTGCTCTGCGCTCCGGCGCCTCGCCGCAGCGCTCGAGCGAACGATGGAGCGAACTCCCGCCGACCCTGGCTGGCTGCAGCCGCGGATCGAACAAATTTCGCCCGCTTCGCGCGATCTGACGCCCAAGACCTGGGCCAATATCGTCAGCGACGCCAAGGCCGCGTTGCGCCAGGTCGGAATCGTGTCACGCAAGATTCACAGGGCAAAAGACCTCAGCCCTGTCTGGCGAGAACTGCTCGAGAGTGTCACCGCATCCGGGGAGAAGAGCCTGAGGATCGGGGTGGCACCGTTCATCTTCTTTCTCGATGAAGTCGAAGCGCTGCCGGAAGATGTCGGTATCGAACACGCCGATGCGTTTCGGTCGGCGCTCGAGCTCAATGAGATCCGTCGCAATCCCAAGACGGCCTACAGCAATGCGATTGCTGCGTGGAATGCCGCGCCAAAGCGTATTTCCGGTTGGCCAGGCAAGCCGATTATCCGTCCGGAATCCGCCAATGCGATCAAGCTCCCTTTGGAGACCTTTCCCCAGAGTTTCCGCGAGGAGCTGGCCCAGTTGCCGGTGAGTTTTGCCAAAGTCAATTTTCTGGCGAGGCGGACGCTCCGCCCCTACTCGCAACGGACGATCACCCTCTATTCGCGATATGTGGAGCGCTTTGCTGGCGCGCTCGTGCGCGCCGGGCAAGACCCGGCGTCTCTGACCAGACTGAGCGATCTGATCGATCCTGGCACAGTTCAAACCGGCCTGACCTGGCTCTACGAACGAAGCGGTGAAGTGACCACATCGCTGGAGATGATGGCGGACAGCCTTGTCGCACTCGCAGAACGTCACTGCCTTGTCGATGATGATCACCAGGCGGAGCTCAGACGGCTCAGAGCAAGGGTCACCAAGAAACGAGCTACGGGGATGACCCCAAGGAATCGCGAACGCCTTCGGAATCTCACGCCAAAGAAGACCCGGCACCGATTAATCAGTCTGCCAGAACAGCTCTTCGACGAGGCCGGTGCAAAGACCACCAAATCGGCCTGCCTTGCACGAGAGACAGCCCTTGTCGTAGCACTGCTCTCCTATACGGCGATCCGTCGGCAAAACCTCGTCAGCATCGACATTGATCATCATCTGAAGCGTCCGGGCGACGGAAAGACCTATCTGTCGTTCGAGCCAGGCGAAATGAAGAATTCACAAGCACTCGAGTACGTTCTTCCATCCCATCTCGTCTCCATGATCGAGAAGCATTTACTTCTACGATCACCCACCCTGGTCCCATCTGGCACCCGCTGGCTGTTTCCTCGACGCGACGGGACCGGACCGCTGGCCGCAGATTATCTGGCAAAGCGCGTCACGGCTCGCATCTTCCGCGAGACAGGGGTCAAGATGCACCTTCACCTGTTTCGCCACTTCGCCGTCTACCTCTATCTCGAGAAGTATCCAGGCGACTACGAAGGCGCGCGTCGCCTCATGGGGCACGCAAGTCTGAGCACAACGCTCACCGCCTATTCCGACCTGGATGGCTTCGCGATATGCCAACTCTTCGGCGACATTCTCGACGCTGAGCGCCACGCCGGTCAGGATGAGGTCGCGCATTGACTGTGCGTATGCCTTCACCGCAAAGCTGGCCTGGCCAGGATCAGACCCTTTGGGGCGCTTTGTTTCGAACGGGCGGACTCTTTGATGAGGCCGGGCCGCTCGTCGACCTCTCGGACGCGACTGTCAAAATCATGGAGACCAGTTACGGCCGCTGGATTGGCTGGTTGGTGCAGGTCGAACCAGAGGCGCTCGCCGAGGGGCCACTGGAGCGGTTCACCATCGATCGGTTCGAGCGTTGGATCGAGGCCAATGACGCACTCGCGCCAGCCAGCAGGCACTTATTCGCTAAAAATATCCTGCGTGTTCTGCAAAGATCTCACCCAACGGCAAATCTCGACCAGCATTGGCGGATTGCCCGCGATCTGGAGTATCTGGCCAGTCGCCATGTCAGCACCCGTAAGGACGGGCGCATCTTCTCAAGCGGCGTTCTCCTCGACGCGGCCATCGGCTTTGCGAACGAGCGCGACGTGATCCCAGGCGTGAGGAGACGGCAACTGTCGCAGTTCCGGGACGGCTGCCTGATGGCGCTCTTCGCGCTCTGCCCGATCCGGTGCAGGGCCATGGGCGAACTGCGGATCGGAACGTCTTTCCTCATTTCGCCCACGAGGATCGTCATTGCCCTCGACGCTGCCATGACCAAGACGGGCGTACCGTGGGAGACAGAGGTTCCGCGCCAGATCGCCCCGCTCCTGCGCCGCTATGTCGAAGAGGTGCGCCCTACACTGCTCGGTCGCGCTGCCGAGCCGCATGATCACCTCTGGGTGACCCGCGACGGTCGCCCCCTCCAGGGACCATCCATGTCCGTAGCCATCACCCGCCTGACGGAGCGCCTATTATCGAAGAAGGTGAGCCCGCATCTGTTTCGCGACGCGGCGGCGACGACACTGGCGCGGGTGTCCTCGAAGGACGTCAAACTGGTTGCGCCGCTCCTCCAGCATAGTAATCCGCGGACCGCCGAGCGGCACTACAATCACGCCCGCAATCTTGAAGTCTGCCGCGACTACGCCAGTCTCATCGACGCGGAACGGCAGGAGGGCTGATCATGCGCGCCGCGATTTACGCGAGATTTTCCTCAACGATGCAGCGGGAAGCCTCGATCGAAGACCAGGCGCGGCTCTGCCTTGAGCGCGCGGATCGGGAAGGCTGGTCTGTGGTCCAGACCTTCAGCGACATGGCCATCTCCGGCGCGTCGATGCACCGGCCCGGTCTGCAGAGTCTCATCGCCGAGGTCGAGCGCGGCGGGATCGACGTCATTCTGGCTGAGGCGTTGGACCGGCTGAGCCGCGACCAGGCCGACATCGCAACCCTCTTCAAGCAGCTCTCGTTTCACGGGGTGGCGCTGGTCACACTTGCGGAGGGCGAGATCAACGAGTTGCATGTCGGACTGAAGGGCACGATGAACCAGCTGTTCCTGAAGGACTTGGCCGCCAAGACACGCCGCGGGCTGCGGGGACGTGTCGAAGCCGGGCATTCTGGCGGCGGCAATTCCTACGGCTACGAGGTCGTGCGGCGCCTCGGCGACGACGGTGTCCCGGTCACGGGCGAGCGGCGCATCCTCGAGGACGAGGCCCGTGTCATCAGGCGTGTGTTCACAAGCTTCGCCGATGGACAATCGGCCCTGGCCATCGCTCGCGCGCTGAACGACGAGGGAATCCCGGGGCCCCGCGGCAAACTCTGGCGGGACACCTCGATCCGCGGACACCGGCGACGCGGCACCGGGCTTCTGAACAATGAGCTTTATATCGGGCGGCTGGTCTGGAACCGGCTACGCTACCTGAAGGACCCGTCAACGGGCAAGCGCGTGTCCCGGCTCAACCCGGACTCAGAGTGGATCACGCGCGCCGTGCCGGAGCTTCGCATCGTTGAGGATGCCCTCTGGGATCGCGTCAAGGCGCGGCAGAACGAGATCGATCAGACACCCGCGGTCCAGGGCATCAAACGCAGCCGTTTCTGGGAGCGCCGAAGATCGACGCACCTTCTGACCGGTCTGCTGTTCTGCGACTGCTGCGGCGGCCCTTTTGCAACCGTCGGCAAGGACTATCTCGCCTGCTCGAACGCAAGAAAGCTCAAAAGCTGCAGCGCGAACCGTTCCTTCAAGCGCGGTCATCTCGAACGCGCGGTTCTCGATCTGCTCAAAGACCGCCTGATGGAGCCCGACGCCGTGGCGGCTTTCATCAGCGCCTTCACCTCCGAGGCGAACGCCCAGCGAGGCGCGGCGGACAATCAGCGCAAGCAGCTGCAAAAGGATCTGGATCAGACGGCACGCAAATTGTCCGGCCTCTACGATGCCATCGCCGATGGCCTCAGGACTGCCGGTCTTCTGGCCCAGATACAGGAGCTCGAAGCGCGCAAGGACAGCCTTACGAGCCAACTTGCGGACCCGGCGCCCTCCCCGGTCCGGCTACATCCCAATCTCGCCGAGCTCTACCGCCGCAAGGTCACGGACCTGGCCAACAGCCTCGCGGATGAGACCATCCGCTCTCGCGCGTTGGAGCTTCTGGGTAGCCTCATCGAACGCGTGATCGTGCACGCCAAGGAGAACGGAGACGTGGTTCTCATTTTGGAGGGGGCGATTACCGGCATGATCGACGCAGCGCAGCCGGGCGGGCTACGGAATGTCGATGTGGGTTCGGTAAAAGTGGTTGCGGGGGTAGGATTTGAACCTACGACCTTCCGATTGTGATGCAACCCAAGGGGGCCAAAATAGCTTATTAAAATCAGTACATTAGAATATCTCCGGGCTCGCAACGTCCTGCACGTGTCGCACGGAGCAGACGCAAACCGTTGTAAACGAATGAGACTCCGAATTTCGGAGTAGTCACCGCCGCTCCGGAGGCCACGGGCTCGGAGCACAGGGGCGCTCAAACCACGCACGGTCGCGCAACGCCTCGGTGTCGACGTTGCGCCATGCGCAAGGCGGCACAAAAGGTCGGGGCCCGTCGTCGAGCAGGAGGCCAGGGCCGACCCAGCCGGTAAAATATCCATTGCAGCCCCCGCCAGGCTTGTCGAGACCGCTGATGTCCATCGCGTCATAGTCGTCCAGCAGCAGTCTGCTGTCGGTCCCAGCGTCATAGAGGCCGGTGAACCCGCGGTCGTAAGACTGCACGAGAACGTAGCGGTCGTTGAAGCAGACGACCTCCACATCACGCGCCAGCAGGGTCCGGCCATTTTCCGCGAACAGATCCCAGCGGCCGTAGCGGTTCCAGTCGAACTCTCGACCCAACTCCATCCCGTTTGGCAGGGTCACGGATTTGTGGAAGCTCATCGCCCACCGCTCACCGGCGACCAATGCCCAGAAGAGGAGGAGCCCGGCCAGACCGAGCAGCGTGTATCGGGCAAACGCGCCCACGAGAGATCGCGGCCCGAACGTCACCACCCACCGACCGCGCCATACGCGCTGCGACCGGCGTCCTTCGTCACCTCGGCGGAGAACCGCGCCGTCCAGCTCCCGGTGATCGGAAACGGCGTGCCGCCGGCCTCGATGCCGACATCCAGCGGATCTTCGAAACTGTCGCTGAACTCGATGGTGGTCTCGCCGGTGATCCGAAGCATCGCGCCACGGTCATCCACGCCCCCGACGAAGCCTCCCCGAACCACAGCGTTGCTATGGGAGAATGCGACATCATCGAAATCGTACGGAGCGCCGAAGTCGTAGCTGAGCGCGCCCGCGCCGGACGCGCGCGCTTGATCCGCGATCTGGTCGGCGAGGCGGCGGAAAGCGCCCTCCGTCCCATCGCCATAGGCGTCCTGCTCGGCACTCTCTCGCAGGTGTCCGATCTCCAGCAGGGTCACCGCGCGCCCGCCGCCATTTTTATAGTCGCGACCGAAATCGCGGTTGGTCCAGCGATCGTGGCTCGACGCGAGGCTCGTGGTGAACTCTTGAAATCCGAATTCGGTCTCGCCAGCGACGAAAGGGACCGCTTCGCAGCGGCAGGTGTCGTCGTCGCCCGAATGCCCGATGGCGGGCGGGCGGATCGGACCATGAGAACAAGCGGCCGTCGTTCATCCGGTGAGACCGGCGCATGTGCTCGTCGCGCCGGGTGCGCCAGACATACCGATCCGTGATCCCTGCCTGTTTCAGCGACAGGCGGATCGGTGTTCCCTTGCGGAGATATTCGACAAAGGCCGTCCGAGAGGCCTCGGTGTCTGTGATGTTCATGTTGGAGGGCCACTGCGTTCGGCCGTGAGATCATCTAGGATTTGACTGAAGATCGCGTTAAACGCCCGCGCGATGCCGATTATCCCAGCAGCTTGGCCTCCCCGACCTCCGGGGCAAGATGGACACGCCCGAGCGGGCCGCGCAGGCACGCAAACTCCTGGCCCTGGCGCAGCAGGTCTCAGGCGCGGACGACCTGTCCGTGATCTGCGGCGATTTCAACGTCGGCCAGGTCAGCGAGACGCTCGCGATCCTCGCCGAGGCCGGGCTGACCGAGCTCGTCACCAGCCGGGGCCACGAGAGCACTCGCAGCTCGCAATACCCCAAACCCGGCCGCTTCGCCGATTACATGCTGGTCAATCGCCCCGAGGCCGTCCGGCGTTTCGACGTGATCCGCGATCCCGAGGTCTCGGATCATTGCCCGCTGGTCCTGACGAGCTGACATCCGGATCACCGCGAAAAGCGGCACACGTTGCGACCGGATCGCTCTGCCACGCCTCGACCACGGCGCGCGCACCGCGCCGCACGCCTGCCGAACATTGCGGCACCGCCCCCTGGCGCGCAGACCCGTCCGCGCCATCCGTCTTGACCCCGGCGCGCCCCGGCGCAAAAGGGACGGCATGATCCTTCTCGACACGCCTCCCGCAGACCGCCACACGCTGGCCGAAGACCTTCAGGGCATGCTGATCGGCTGCACGCTCGTGGCGCTGTCGATCCAGTTCCTGCGCGCCTCCGAGCTCATCACCGGCCAGGTCGCTGGACTATCGCTGATCGTCTCCTACCCGACCGGCCTGAGCTTCGGTCTCGTGTTCTTCGTCCTGAACCTGCCCTTCTACTGGCTGGCGGTCCGACAGATGGGCTGGCGCTTCACGGTCAAGAACTTCATCGCCGTCACGACCATGTCGGTGATAGCCGACCTCATGCCCCTGGTCCTGACCGTCCAGCCCCTCCACCCTGCCGTCGGCGCGGCGCTCTTCGGCCTCTGCGCAGGCATGGGCCTCCTTGGCCTTTTCCGGCACGGTGCCACCCTCGGAGGCGTCGGCATCGTGGCGCTCTGGCTTCAGGACACGCGCGGCATCAAGGCCGGCAACACGCAGCTCGTCTTCGACCTGGGCGTCTTCACCCTCGCGCTCTTTCTCTTCGCGTGGGAGACGGTGTTCTGGTCGCTCTTCGGAGCGGTGATCCTCAACCTGATCATCACCATCAACCACCGCCGCGACCGCTACATCGCCCGCAGCTGAGCCGCACGACCCCCGCCGCCGCGCCCATCGATAAAAAACAGGAATCTGGTACCCGAGGTCGGATTCGAACCGACAAGCCTTGCGGCGGGGGATTTTGAATCCCCTGTGTCTACCGTTCCACCACTCGGGCCCGGGCGTAGCTCTAGCGGCCGTCCCGGCGCTCGTCCAGTGGCAATGGGCCCCGCGCGCGCTAGCTCGCGCGGGGCGCGGTTTCCCTCGCGCGACGGAGACGACGATGGACCTGACCGACCTCACCTGGCTCAAGACGCTCTGGAGCCATCTGCCCGAGCCCATGCGCGCGCAGCTCGAAACCTACACGACCGGGTTCTGGGCGCTGCTGCCGCAGCTCGTGGCCGCGCTTCTCTGGGTGCTCTTCGTCTGGTTCGCCGTTCATCTCGTGCAATGGCTGCTGCCGCGCGTGCTCGGCAAGGCGCGGATGCGGCGGGCGCTTGTGGACGTGCTCCTGATGCTCGCGACGGTGGGGCTGTGGCTTTTCGGCGTGCTGATCGCCGTCACCATCGCCTTCCCCTCGATCACTCCGGGCCGCGCGCTCACCGCGCTCGGCGTCGGCGGCGTGGCCATCGGCTTCGCCTTCAAGGACGTGTTCGAGAACTTCCTCGCGGGGATCCTGCTGCTCATCCGCGAGCCCTTTCGGATCGGCGATTTCATCGAATGCGAGGGCATCGAGGGCGAGGTCGAGGAGATCACCGTGCGCGACACCCATGTCCGCCAGACCGACGGGCAGATCGTCGTCGCGCCGAACGCGATGTTCTTCAAGAACCCCGTCACCATCCGCACCGCGCAGGATATCCGCCGGATCACCGTCATGTGCGGCGTCTCCTACGACACCGATGTCGATGCCGCGCGCGACGTGATCCTGGGCGCGGTGCGCGAGGTCGACAGCGTCCGCAACGACGTGCGCGACGTGCAGGTCTTCGCCCAGGCCTTCGGGTCCTCCTCGATCGATTTCGAGGTCACCTGGTGGACCGGCTCCCGCCCCGTCGACATCCGCGCCAGCCGCGACAAGGTCGTGGCGGCGGTCAAGCGCGCGCTGGACGAGGCGGGCATGGAGATCCCCTTCCCCTACCGCACGCTCACCTTCAAGGAGCCGCTGCCTATCCGCCGCGAGGACGCGCCCGAGGAGAGCGAGGAGACCGGCGAGAGCGAGGAGAGCGAAGACCGCTCCCGGCCCGAGCCCTGACGCGCCGCCTGACCGCAAAGCCACCTCTCTCGGGCTCGTGATCGCGCTCGCTTGACCCCTCTGCCGCGCCATGCTCGAAGGCGGAAGCGGCAGAGACAGGCGGACCCATGCTGAGACGGCTCTACGACAAGACCTTGGCCCTGGCCGAGCACCGCCACGCGCTACGCGCGCTCGGCGTCGTGTCCTTCATCGAGAGCTCGGTCTTCCCGATCCCGCCCGACGTGATGATGATCCCGATGATTCTCGCCGACCGCAGCCGCGCCTGGGTGATCGCGACCGTCGCGACGCTCGCCTCGGTCGCGGGCGCGCTTCTGGGATACGCCATCGGCTATTTCTTTTACGAAAGCCTCGGCCAGCCGGTGCTCGAAGCGCTCGGCAAGGCCGACAAGATCGGCGCGTTCAACGAGCGCTTCAACGAATGGGGCGTCTGGGCGGTGTTGATCGCCGGGCTGACGCCCTTCCCCTTCAAGGTCATCACCATCCTGTCGGGCTGGGCGTCGATGCCGCTCCTGCCCTTCGTGATCTCCTGCCTCATCGCCCGCTCGGCGCGGTTCTACATCGTCTCGGGGCTGCTCTACGCCTTCGGTCGCCCGATCCGCGATTTCGTCGAGCGCTGGCTCGGGCTCGTCTTCACCGCCTTCATGATCCTTCTGATCGGAGGCTTTCTCGCAGTGCGCTACCTATGACACGCAACACTCTCATACTCCTGGCCGCAGGCGGCTCGGCGGCGCTTCTGCTGGCCGCGCTCGGGTTCCAGTATCTGGGCGGCCTTCCGCCCTGCAAGCTCTGCTACTGGCAGCGCTATCCGCATGTCGCCGCGGTCGTGATCGGCCTTGTCGCGCTCTTCGTCTCGGGCCGCGCGCTGCCCGCGCTCGGGGCGCTGGCCGCGCTCGCGACGGCAGGGGTCGGCCTCTATCACACCGGGGTCGAGAATGGCTGGTGGGAAGGCCCCACAACCTGCACATCGCAATCCATCGGCGGGCTCTCGACCGACGAGCTACTCGACCAGATCATGGGCGCGCCGCTGGTGCGCTGCGACGAGATCGCGTGGCAGTTCCTCGGCCTGTCGATGGCGTCCTGGAACATGATCGCCTCGCTGGCTCTGGCCGGTCTCTGGATCGCGGCGCTGAAACGCTCCTGAAGGCGGTTGACCCGGGCCGCCTCCGGGCCATTCTGGCACGCACAGGCGAACGGGAGGCCCGACATGAGCACCATCCACCTGATCGGAGCCCCGGTCGACAGCGGCAAGCGGCGCGTGGGCTGCCTGATGGGCCCCGACGCCTATCGCAGCGCGCGGCTCCACGGCGTGCTCGAGGAACTCGGCCACCACGTCATCGACCACGGCAACCTGGTGCCCGACGCGGTCGACCTCCCCGAGCATCCGCATCTCTACCAGCTCGCCCGCACCGTCGGCTGGACGCAGGCCCTGTCCCGCGCCGCCGCCAGTGCCGCGGGCTCAGGCGTGCCGATCTTCCTCGGTGGCGATCACGCGCTCTCGCTCGGCACCGTGCACGGGGTCGCGGCGCAGGCGGCCGAGGCCGGGGTGCCGCAATTTGTGCTCTGGCTCGACGCGCATAGCGATTTCCACACCGGCGAGACCACCGAAAGCGGCAACCTGCACGGCACGCCCCTCGCCTATGTCACCGGACGCAGCGGCTTTCCCGGCTTCCCCGAGGTCGCCAATCCGGTGCCCGAAACCCAGGTCTGCATCATCGGCCTGCGCTCGGTCGACGGGCCCGAGCGCGAGATGATCGAGGCGAGCGAGGTCCGCCGCCACGACATGCGCGACATCGACGAGCACGGCATCGCCAAGCTCCTCGGCCCCTTCCTCGACACCGTCGCAGAGGCGGGCGGCAGGCTGCATGTCTCGCTCGATGTCGACTTCCTCGACCCCGCCGTGGCGCCTGCGGTGGGCACCACCGTGCCGGGCGGCGCGACCGTGCGCGAGGCGCATCTGGTGATGGAGATGCTGCACGATTCCGGGCTGGTGGGCTCGATGGATCTGGTCGAGCTGAACCCGATGCTCGACGAACGCGGCCGCACCGCGCAGCTCATGGTCGATCTCGCCGCCTCGGCGATGGGTCGCAAGGTCTTCGACCGCCCGACCCAGCGCCTGCTCTGAGAGGACGCGCCTAGAGCGCGACCATCCCCTCGCGGAAGCGGCGCGCCTTGTCGACATAGCCTTGCGCCGATTTCCGCAGGCCTTCGATGGCCGCATCGTCGAGCATGCGGACGACCTTGCCGGGCATTCCCATGACGAGCGAGCCGTCGGGGATCTCCTTGCCCTCGGTGATCAGCGCGCCCGCACCGATCAGGCAGTTCGAGCCGATCTTTGCACCGTTCAGGATCGTCGCGCCCATGCCGATCAGGGTGTTGTCGCCGATGGTGCAGCCATGCAGCATGACCTTGTGGCCGATGGTGCAGCCGCGCCCGATCGTCAGCGGCAGGCCGGGATCGGTGTGGCAGACGACGTTTTCCTGCAGGTTCGCCCCCTCGCCCAGAGTGATCGGCTCGTTGTCGCCCCGGAGCGTCGCCGAGAACCAGACCGAGGCGCGCGCGCCGATGATCACCTTGCCGATCAGGTTGGCATCGGGCGCCACCCAGGCGCTCTCGTCGACCTCGGGCGCGTGGCCCTCGAAGCTGTAGAGCGTCACGTCATCCCCTCCTCGAACTCTTCCTGCAGACGGCGGACATGGCCCGTAAGCCCCGGCTGCTGCGACCGGCGCAGCCGCGCGGCGGTCACGATGGATTTCAGCCGCTCCTCGGTCGCGTCGAGATCATCGTTGACCAACACGAAATCGTAGCTGCCCCAGTGGCTGATCTCGTCCCAGCTTTTCTGCATCCGCTTCGAGATCGTCTCGTCGGTATCCTGCCCCCGGCTTTCCAGCCGGTTGCGCAGTTCCGCGATCGAAGGCGGCAGCAGGAAGATCGACAGCGTGTGCGGCCCGAGATCGGAATTGGTGATCTGCTGCGCCCCCTGCCAGTCGATATCGAAGAGCACATCCTCCCCGCGCGAGATCGCCTCGGTCACGGGCGCCTTGGGCGAGCCGTAGAAATTGCCGAACACATGCGCGTGCTCCAGCATGCCCCCCTCGGACACCGTGTGCTTGAAGGCCTTCTCGGACATGAAGTGGTAATCCTGCCCGTCGACCTCGCCCGGGCGCGGCGCGCGCGTGGTGGCCGAGACCGAGAACTGCACGTTCTCGTCCCAGACCCGCATCCGCTTGGCCAGGGTCGATTTGCCCGCGCCCGAGGGCGAGGAGAGAATGATCAGCAATCCGCGACGCTCCGCCATCTCGGTCACTCCACGTTCTGGACCTGCTCGCGCATCCGGTCGATCACCGTCTTGAGCGCGAGCCCGGTCTGCGTCAGCGGGGTCGACTGCGCCTTGGAACAGAGCGTGTTGGCCTCGCGGTTGAACTCCTGCATCAGGAAATCGAGCTTGCGGCCCACCGGCCCGTCCTCGGCGAGAAGCGCGCGCGCGGCGGCGACATGCGCGCCCAGCCGGTCGATCTCTTCGGTGACGTCGGACTTGACCGCGATCAGCGCCAGCTCCTGCGCGACCCGCTGCGAGTCCATGCCGTCGGCGGTCTCCATCACGCGCGCGAGCTGCTGGGCCAGACGCTCGGCCTGCTCGCCCGCCCGCGCCTCGGCGCGGGACGCGGCCTCGGCCACGAGCGTCTCGATCTCCTCGAGCTGGCCCATCAGGATCGCCTGCGTCGCCTCCCCTTCGGCGGTCCGCATCGCGACGAGGCTCGCGACCAGCGCGTCGAACTCGGTGACGAGGACCGGTACCAGGTCGGCCGGATCCGGCCCCGCCGCGGCGCCGTCGAGCATCCCGCGCACCGACAGAAGCTCCGCCGCGGTCGAGGGCGCGAGCGTCACGCCCGCCGCCATCGCCCGCTCCTCGATCACGGCAAGCGCATCCAGAACGGCGCCCAGCATCGGCTCCGACAGCCGCGCCGCGCCGGTCTCTTCGCCCGCTGCCACCTTGAGCGACACCGTCACCGAGCCGCGCGCTAGCCGTCCCTGAAGTGCCGCGCGCAGGCGCGGCTCGAGCCCGTCGATCCAGTCCGGCAGGCGCAGCCTGAGGTCGAGCCCCTTGCCGTTGACGCTGCGCAGCTCCCAGCTCCAGCGCAGACCGAACCCGGCGCCCTGCGCCGCGGCGAAGCCGGTCATCGACTGACGCATGCCCGCGTCCTCCCCATTCCGAACGGTTGACCTCAGCGACTACTGGAGCCTCCCGCGCGAGGCAAGCGCCGCCGCCCGGGCATTAACCAGCGACGCGGAATTGTGGCGCAATTGAGGCGGGGCCGACCTATTAATGCCTTGGTAAGATTTGCGAGTTAACGTTTTGTCAGAGTCTCCTGACAGCCGGTTAGCGCCCGTGCAGGAGGGTTTACGACCATGCGTTTCGACAGCGGTCCCAAGAAGGTTTTCTTCATGTCCGAGCGGGAAAAACTGCGCCGCACCGCGCCGCTGCGCCTGATCGAGAGCTACTGGCAGGCGCTCCGCAGCGCCGCCGAGCCGATCCCGGCCCGCTCCCGCGTCGATCCCCGCGGCATCGAGGACGCGCTCGAATACGCCTTCATCGTCGAGATCCTCGCCCCCGGAACCGGCCGCCTGCGCGTCGCGGGCGGGCATCTGAACGACCTCATGGGGCATACCGCGGCGGGCCTGCCGCTCTCGGCGCTCTTCGACCAGGATGCGCGCGAAAGGATGAGCGCCGCTCTGGGCGAAATCGGGACGCGCCCCGCGCTTCTGCGCGCCGAGCTGATCTCTGACGCCGTCCTGGGCTTCGGGCGCGTCACCGGCGACATGGTGCTTCTGCCGCTGCGATCTCAAAGCGGCGCCACCGACCGGCTGCTCGGAGGCCTCGTGACGGTCGGGCGGATCGGCCGCAACGCCCGCCGCTTCTCGCTGTCGGGGCTGACACTCGAAGAGATACCCCTGCGCGCGCCCCTCATCGAGACCGCCGCTCTCCCCGAACGCAAGCGCGCCTATGGCAGCGCCCGGAACAGAGATGCGGCCGCCCCGGTGTCGGAACGGCCGCATCTGAAACTCGTGGTGTCGAACGACTGACGCCTACTCGGCGGCCAGCATGTCGGGACGCGCGTCGATCACCGTGTCGCGAAACTCCGGGTGCTGGCCCGCATAGGCGATGGTCGCCTGCAGCATGCCCTGCTTGGAGCCGCAATCAAAACGTGTGCCGGTGAAGCGGAACCCGCAGAGACCCACCGTGCCGACGCCGCGCGCAATCGCGTCCGTCAACTGGATCTCGCCGCCCGCACCCGCCGGAAGCCCGCGCAGATCGTCGAAGATCGACCCGTCGAGCACGTAGCGCCCGACCACCGCCTGCCGCGAGGGCGCATCGGCGGGATCGGGCTTTTCGACCATGCCGTCGGCCAGGATGCGCGGACCATCGCGCCCCGTCACGGCCAGAACGCCGTAAGAGCTGACCTCGGCCTCGCCAACCTCCATCGTCGCAACCATGTGACCGGCCGTCTCGCGGTCATAGGCCTCGATCATCTCGCTCAGGCAGCCGGGCTCACCGAGGATCAGATCGTCGGGCAGGATCACCGCGACCGGACCCGGCAGCACGCCATCGGCCGCGCAGAGCACCGCATGGCCGAGGCCCAGCGGCTCGTCCTGCATCACGAAGCGCACCTGCGCCTCGCCGTCGCAGAGCGCGTTGTCCTGCAGCATGTCGGCCATGCTCTCCTTGCCCTTGGCGCGGAGCGTCTCTTCCAGCTCGTCGTCCTGACGCACATACCGCTCGATCGCGTCCTTCGATGGGTGGCTCACGAAGATCATCCGCTCGATCCCGGCGGCGCGCGCCTCGTCGATGGCAAACTGCAGAAGCGGCTGGTCGAGGACCGGCAGCAATTCCTTGGGTGTGGCCTTGGTCGCAGGAAGAAAACGCGTTCCAAGCCCGGCAACGGGGAAGATCGCAGTGCGAACGCGGGTCGGCGTCGGTGCGGTCGTGCGGGTCATTCGGTGTTAGCTCCTCGGTTATGCTCTGTCTGGTCTCGCCTTGATCGGGGCCAGGTCGCTTATGCTGCGACGCGGCAGACAGAATGGTATGGGTTCACTGGAATAAGTCAAAAAGCCTGTCATTGGTTGCATGGGTGAAAAATATCCGCCCTTGGTGAGATCTCGAAAACCGAACGATTCCAGATAAATACGCGGCGTAAAAGACGCCCGCGACATATTGACCGGCAGTCAATTCGCAAGCCATTCGCCCGAAATACGGCCCGTTTTTCGGTGAATCCGCATCGCCACCGCCCAGGAATTGTTCAAATCACTCGGCGCATCGCCTATAATTTGAACAATTGCGACACACCCCACACCGACCCCGCCGACGTCTGGACTTCGCAGGCGCGCCCCCTAGCCTTTGGAGGGGAACAAACAGAACACGGAGCAGATCGGGAGAGCGCCAAGCGCGAGCTTCCGCCACACGCATGGAGACATTACGGGTAACGCTTGCGCCAAACGGCGCCGACGCCACGAAAAGCACAGCGATCCTGGCCGAACCCTATGACCGGATCGCGGTGCTGGGCATGGGCAGCTGGGGCACCGCGCTTGCCGCCGTCGCAGCGGCCGCCGGGCGCGAGGTGCGGATCTGGGGCCGCAGCGAGGACACCGCCCGCGCCATCAACGACACCCACCACAACACCGACTACATGCCCGACGCCGACCTCCCCGAGACGCTGGAGGCCACGACCGACATCGCCCATGCGCTGGACGGCGCCGAGGCCGTGCTCTTCGTGACCCCCTCGCGCACCTTGCGCGATCTCTGCGCGACGGTCCGCCCGCACCTGCCGGAGGGCGTGCCGCTCGTGCTCTGCTGCAAAGGGATCGAACAGGGCACAGGCTACCTGCTCTCGCACCTTCTCGAAGAGGAACTGCCCGGCCACCCGGTCGGCGCGCTCTCCGGCCCGACCTTCGCGCGCGAGACCGTTCTCGGACACCCCACCGCTGCCACCATCGCCTTCGATTTCCGCTACCAGGACCGCCTTGAGCCCGCCAAAAGCCCCGCCGCGCGCCTGTCGGTCTCGATGTCGTCGGCCGCCTTCCGCCCCTACATGTCCGACGACCTGATCGGTGTCGAGATCGGCGGCGCGGTCAAGAACGTGATCGCCATCGCCTGCGGGATGATGACCGGCGCGGGCTTTGCCGAGAACACCCGCGCGGCCTTGATCACCCGCGGCATGGACGAGATGAAGTTTCTCGCCGAAGCCCTTGGCGGACGAAGAGAAACCGTGACCGGCCTCTCCGGCGCGGGCGACCTGACCCTCACCTGTTCGTCCATGACCTCGCGCAACATGTCGCTCGGCGTTCAACTGGGCGAAGGCACCGCCCGCGAGGACTGTTTCGATGGCAAACCGGTCGTCGTCGAGGGCGAGGTGAACGCGGTCTCCGTCGTCGATCTCGCCCGCCGCATCGGCGTCCGCATGCCGATCTGCGAAGCGGTGCACGCCATTCTGCATGAAGGCGCCGATCTCGATCTCACCTTCCGCCAACTTTGGGCCCGTCCCATCGAAGCCGAGCCGCGCGCGCTCGAACTGGAACTGGCGCATCCCGCCGCCGCAAACACCACCGAGGAGCCCGCATGATGAGCGCGACCCACCCCGTCCCGGTCGAGGACCGCCCGCCCCTGAGCGAGCGCCACTTCGTGCTCGCCACCGATCTCGACGGCACCTTTCTTGGCGGCAGCGATGCCGACCGCCAGCGCCTCTACGACTGGATCGAGGCGCATCGCGACACGGTCGGTCTTGTCTTCGTGACCGGCCGCGACCCCGAGTTCATCGCCGAGCTCTGCGATGGCGGCGTGCCCTGGCCGGAATACGTGATCGGCGATGTCGGCACCACCATCGCTCGTGTGGACGGCCGCACCATCGCGCCGATCGAGGCTCTGGAAAAGGAAATCGCCGAGGCCTGGGGCGACGCAGGCGACCGCGTCCGCGCCGCGTTCGACGGCCATCCCGGCCTCAGGCTGCAGCCGACCGAGTTCAGGTATCGCGTGAGCTACGACCTCCACCCCGCTGATTTCCATGCTTCCGGTAAGGATAAGGTCGAAGAGATGGGCCTCGATTGGCTGATCTCCGACAACCGTTACTTCGATGTCCTGCCCAAAGGCGTCAGCAAGGGCCCGTCGCTCCGCCGCTTCGTGGCGCATATGGAGATCGGCGAGGACCGCGTGCTCGCCGCGGGCGACACGCTCAACGACGCCTCCATGCTGGAATGCGGCCTGCCCGCGGTCGCCGTCGGAGGCTCGGAACAAGCGCTCCTCGACCGGGTGGCGCATCTGCCCCATGTCCACAGCGCCAAGGCGATCGGCGCCGCCGGTATCTTGGAGGCTATCGTCGAAAAGAACCTGCATCCGACTGCGAAGGGAGCCTGAGATGGGCAGCGATCTCGTCATCGTCTACCACCGCCAACCCTATGAAGAGGTCGAGGAAAACGGCAAGATCGTCTTCAAGGAAAACAAGAGCCCCAACGGCATCGTGCCGACGCTGAAAAGCTTCTTCGGCCGCGTCGATAATGCCGCCTGGGTCGCCTGGAAAGAGGCCGAGGACACCTCGAGCCCCGGCTTCGAGCGCGTCGTCGAGATCGAGGACAGCTTTGGCAAATACACCGTCTCGCGCCTGCCCCTGACCAAGGAACAGGTCTCGAGCTTCTACCACGTCACCTCGAAAGAGGCGTTCTGGCCGATCCTGCACGGCTTCAAGGAGAAGTATAATTACGACCCCGTCGACTGGCCGACCTTCAAGGAGGTGAACTGGGCCTTCGCCGAGGCCGCCGCCTCGGAGGCGGCCAAGGGCGCATCGGTCTGGGTGCACGACTACAACCTCTGGCTCGTGCCCGGCTACCTGCGCCAGATGCGCCCCGACCTGCGCATCTCCTTTTTCCACCACACGCCCTTTCCGGGCGCCGACATCTTCAACGTGCTGCCCTGGCGCGGCGAGATCGTGGATTCGCTCTTGGCCTGCGACGTCGTGGGCTTCCACATCCCGCGCTACAGCTCGAACTTCGTGTCGGTCGTCCGCTCGCTCCGCGACGTCGATCAGGTCCCGCGCGAAAAGGTCGATGACGATTTCATCTCCGAAGGCTCGGCGCTTTCGGACCGCACCGTTCCAACCGCGATCCATGTCGGCGATCACGTCGTGCATCTCGGCACCACCCCGGTCGGCGTCGACACCGACTACATCGCCGAGGTAACCGCCCGGCCCGAGACCGCCGAACGCGCCGCCGCGATCAAGGACGAGCTCGGCGGAGCGCGCCTCATCCTGTCGGTCGGACGCACCGACTACACCAAGGGCGGCGCCGACCAGCTTCTGGCCTTCGAACGGCTGATGGAGCGGCGGCCGGATCTCGTCGGGCAGGTCCGCCTCCTGCATGTCTCGGTTTCGGCCAACCGCGCGATGACCGTCTACGAGGAGATCCAGCGCGAGATCGAGGAGATCGCGGGCCGCATCAACGGCCGCTTCGGCACCTTCGCCATGACCCCCTGCGCGCTCATCTCGCGCGCCATCCCCTTCGAGGAGCTCGTCGCCTATTACCGCGCCGCGGACGTGGCCTGGATCACGCCGCTCGCCGATGGCATGAACCTCGTCTGCAAGGAGTTCGCCGCCGCGCGCGAAGATGGCGACGGCGTGCTGATCCTGTCGGAATTTGCCGGTGCGGCGATCGAGCTCAGCTCGGCGGTGCTGACCAACCCCTATTCCAACAAGTCGATGGATCACGCGATCGAGCAGGCGCTGGAGATGCCGGAGCAGGAGCGCCGCGACCGCATGGGCGAGCTCCGCCGCATGGTCGAGACCTGGAACACCCAGGCCTGGGCCCGCGACCAGCTGGCGCTTCTGTCGCCACAGGATTTCGGCAAGACCGACGCGGCCTGACCACACCTAGCGGATTGCGAAAACCCTGCCTTAGCGCACGCATGAGACCGGTAACCAGTTGCCCATGGGCAATTTTTCCCGCGACGCGTCGCGCGGCCCGGTCCGATCCAAGTCACCGGGTCACCGGGTCACCGGGTCACCGGGTCACCGGGTCACCGGGTCACCGGGTCACCGGGTCACCGGGTCAC
>NZ_JBHTMU010000054.1:0-20413 GCF_042679605.1 Litorisediminicola beolgyonensis | reverse complement strand
CCGGGCAATGGTGCCCGCAGGGCTTTTCGCGTCGCGGCCCGAGCGCGGCGTCAGCTCGGCCCAGAGCGTGCCGAGCGCCTGCCAGCCCTCGGTGAACCCGCCCGCGCCGTCGCTCTGGCGCGTCGGCGTCTCGAGACCGAGCGCCTGGGTCAGCCGCGGCGCGCTCATGACGCGAACCCCATGCGGACCTGCCGGTAGCGCTGGAGAAGCGCCGTCACGCCGAAGGGCATGCATCCCTGCCCGAGCGCGGTCTCGTCGCGATATTCGTAGTAATGCGCCGCCAGAAGCAGCACCGCCTGTGCCAGATCGGCGGGCAGATCGCCGAAGCTCTCGGCATAGCCCGCGACCAGCCGCAGCTCGGCCCGTCCGCCCTCGCCCAGCGCGGGCAGACCGCTGCGCGCGACGAGACGCGGGCGGTGGGCGTCGAGCTCGAGCCGCAGCGCGGTCAGCGCCAGCTCGGTCGCGGCGCCGAACCGGTCGATCCGCGTGACGGAGATCACCTCGGAGACCGGCGCGAGCGGCAGCGCTTGCGCGCAGGGATCGCTCCAGGCCGGAAGGGTCAGCAGGAACCGGCGCGCGATCAGCGCCTTGCCGGTGCGCGCCTCGATCGCGGCGAGGCTGGCGCGCAGGAACGAGGCCAGCACCGCGTCCTGCACGTCGTCCTCGTCAAAGCCGGTGCCCAGCCGCAAATGCCGCTTGAGCGCGTCGACCGGCAGCGCCCCTTCGGGCACGAATGTCTCCTCGGTCAGGATCATCATCTGTCTCCGCAAACGGGTCGTCGGATCGGGCGCGCAGCACTCTCGTTGCTCGGACGGAGAGGAGCAGCAGAGCAACGCGAGCTTCACTGCCTGCGCGCCCGGGCAAGGGGGATCGGGGTGCGCAGGGCGCCCCTCTCCCCCGTCTCAGTCCGGCGGTCAGGCCGTCGCGGTGCGCAAGAGCTTGATCGCCGCGAAATCCGACACGTCGCCGCCGACGCGCTTGGTCGCGTAGAAGAGCACATGCGGCTTCGACGAGAACGGATCGCGCAGCACGCGCAGATCCGGGCGCTCGGCGATGGTGTAGCCCGCGCCGAAATCGCCGAAGGCGATGGGCGTGGCGCCGTCACCGATCTCGGGCATGTCCTCGGCGATCAGCACCGGGTAGCCCAGAAGCCGCGCGGGCTCGCCCGCGGCGAGGCCATCGGACCAGAGATGCCGGCCATCGGCATCCTTGAGCTTGCGCAGCGCCCCGGCGGTCTTCGAGTTCATCACGAAGCTCGCCTTGGCGCGGTACTGCGCGCCCAGCGCATAGACGAGGTCGATCAGCGCATCGCCGTCGCCCACGCTCCCGGCCACGCCGGTCGGCACGTAACCGAGATTGCCCCATTCCCAGATCTCGTCATCGACCTGCGGATGGGTCAGGAAGCCCACCGGCTTGTCATTGCCGTCGCCGCTGACGAAGGCCGCGGCCTCGGCGCGCGAGAAGGTGTCGGCGATGCGGCCCGCGAGCCAGCCCTCGACATCGAAGGCCGAGTCGTCGAGCAGCCGCTGGCTCGCCTTCGGCAGCGCGTTCAGCTCGTGGAGCGGGATCGAGATGCGGTCGATGGTCGGCGTGCCGGTCTCGGTTGCCGCGCCGCTCTCGCTGGCCCAGCCCGAGCCGATGTCGTTGCGGTCGATCAGCACGTCGAAGCTTGCCGCCTCGACCTGCACGACCTGGGCGATGGCCCGGAGCGACGCGGTCGAGGCCAGCGTCGCGCGCACCGTCTCGGAGGTGGCCGGATCGACGAGATAGCCGCCATCGGAATTGACCGCGGTGCTCAGCGCCTTGCCTTCGAGCTCGAGACCGCGCAGGCCGTCATCGTCGCCGTGGCGCAGATAGGCGTCGAAGGCCGCGCGATGGGGCGCGTCGCGATCGACCGCGGTGGACAGGGCGGGCCGCTGGAGGGCCGGTTGGGATTTGCGATCAAGCATGGTCACGCGCTCTTCCTGTTGCTGAAGTTTTTCGTAGAGATCGGCCCGGAGGGCCCGGATATCCTCGACGAGACCCGCGATCGCGGTGCCCACCTGGACGACCGGGGACAGATCCTCCCCGGCCCGAGAATGCGTCTCGGTCTGCTGCATGTGTCGATGTCCTTCGCTTCGTCCCGGCGCGCGTCAGCCGCCCGCCATCTCGCGGCGCAGCGCGCCGAGCGCCTGCGCCATGCCGCGCCAGGCGGCGGTCTCGGGGTCGTCCCCCTTGGCCGCGACCCGGGCACTGGAGAGCATCGGGAAGGTCACGAGAGAGACCTCCCAGAGCTCCAGTTCGGTCAGGAGCCGCCCGCCGCCCTCGGTCTTCCGGGCGCGCCGCGTGCGGTAGCCGATCGACAGCCCGTCGATGGCGCCCGCGCGCAGGAGCTCCAGCGCCTCGCATGCGCGGGCGACGCCCGGCAGAAGACGCCCGCGGACGAAGAGACCCCGCGCATCCTCGCGGATCTCGTCCCAGACGCCGATGGGCTGGGCGGGGTCGTGCTGCCAGAGGAGCTTGACCGAGCGGCCGCCGCCCGTGAGCCGGGCGAGCGATGCGGCATAGGCGCCCGGCGCCACCGCGTCGCCGCCCTGGTCGGTCTCGCCGAAGAGCGAGGCATAGCCTTCGATCCCGGCCTCGTCGGTGACGGTCACGCCCGCGCCGTCCAGTCGGCAGAACTTGTGCTCCAGATCCATCGTCTCTCCTATCTCCGTCGCCGGGCGCCGCTTTCCGAACCGGAAAGCGCGCGAAAAACGCTTCGTTTTTCGGCCCCTCAGGGACCGACCGCGAGAAACCCCTGCACCGCCTGCGCCAGGATCACCGCGACCACGCCGTAAACCGTCAGCCACAGCCGCCGCTCCATCCGCTCGATCAGCGCCTCGATCCGGTCGAGCCTCTGGCCCAGCTGGTCGAACTGCAGCTCCGAGAGCCGCTCATGGGCGCTGAGCCGCAAGCCCGGCGCGCAATCGAAGGCCTCGCGCGTGCGCATCTCACTCTCCATCCGCCAGCGCGGGCAGCCCCAGGAGCGCACGCTTCTCGGCCTGGCTCAGGAACTCCGCCCCCGCCACCCGCGCCCATTGCGCGTCGCGTTCGGCTGCGAGCGCCGGCACCTGGTCGAGATCGGGCTTCAGGACCAGCGCCTCGCCCGTTCCCGCCGAGAGCCAGGCCGCGAGCCGCGCGGCCACGCGCGTGGCCAGCGGCAGGACCGTCAGCCGGTAGAACGCCCGATGCGCCTCCTGGTAATTGGCGAAGGTCGCCTCGCCGGGGATGCCCAGAAGCATCGGCGGCACCCCGAAGGCCACCGCGATCTCGCGCGCCGCCGCCTCTTTCGTCTTCTGGAACTCCATGTCGGCCGGAGAGAACCCCATCGGCCGCCAGTCGAGCCCGCCTTCGAGAAGCATCGGCCGACCGGCATTGCGCGCGCCCTGGTGGTAGCCCTCGATCTCGGCCTGGAGCCGGTCGTATTGCTCGGGCGTCAGCTGCGACTGCCCGTCCGGCCCGCCATAGATGATCGCGCCCGAAGGACGCGCGGCGTTGTCGAGAAGCCCCTTCGACCAGCGCGAGGCGGCGTTGTGCACATCCATCGCCGCCGCCGCGGCCTGCATCGGCGAGAAGCCGTAATGGTCGTCCTGCGGGTGGAAGTTGCGGATATGACAGACGGGCTTCTGCGCACCGCTCACATCGAAGCGATGGGTGGCCCCGCCGACACTGTACTCATAGGCCACCGGCCAGCCATCCGCCCCGGGCACCAGCCGCATCCGGTCCGAGCGCAGAACGTGCAGCTCGCGGACCTCGGCCCCGTCCGAGACCGCCTCGAGATAGCCGTCGCCCGACAGGAGAAGCTGGCCGTAGAGCGCCTCCATCAGCTCGGCGCGGCCCTGCCCCTCGTTCGGGCGCGCCAGGAGCGCCAGCACCGGATGCGCCTCGAAGCGACGCTCGGCATCCTGCAGGACCAGAGGCAGCGCCGCGGCGGCCTCGGCGATCAGCTTGACCGCGCGGAACACCACCGGGTTGCCCGCGAACCCCTGCCGCGTCAGCGAAACGGTGTCGCGCGGCGACCAGGCGATGCGGCCCGCGCTGGCGCGCGCCACGGCCGGACCGGTGGCGCTGGCCTTGGCCTCGGGCGCCACCGCGGTCTCGGTCTCGGTCTGCCGGAAGAGGTGAAACATGCCGCTCTCGCTCCTTGATTGTCCCGAGGGCCCTAACCCGCGCCCCGTCGTTGAAAGCCGTTCTAGAGGGTCTTCGTTAAGATGCGTTCACCCCACCGCGCGCAGGCTCGGACCGCTGCCCCGCCCGCCGCTCGTCAGCGCGTGGAGCGCCCAGACCAGCGCATCCAGCCGGTCGGGCGAGCCCTGCCCCTCGTAGCCGCAGGCGGTCATCAGGCACATCTGCGCCTCGAGCTCGTCTAGGCCCGCGACATGCGCCACCTGCCCGCGCTCGTAGAGCAGCGCCACCGGCTCGGCCCGGGCGCCTTTCGACTGGCTCGCCCGGACGCCCGAAACCGGGGCGTAAGGGTCGATGGAGCGCAGCATGCCCGCGACCATGTCGCCGCCCTGGTTCGTCTCCACCACGATCCGCGACGCGCCCCAGTTCTCGCGCACCCGCAGGACCGCCTCGCACCACTGGTTGGGACTCGCCTGCTTGAGGCTGGCATCCTGCAAGACCGCAAGCCGCTCGCTCCCGGCGATCCGGCCCGCGACCACGATCCCGCAGAGATCGCTCTTGGCGCCGCTCGTCGCGGGCGGATCGACCGCCACCACGATGCGCGAACACTCCGGCACCTCCTCGATGCGCGCCGCGTCGAGCATCGCATGGGTCCAGAGCGCGCCGTCGATATCCTCGATGAAAAGCCCGTCGAGCTCCTGCCGCCCAAGCGTCGTGCCGCCGTAGCGCTCGGTCACCTCGGTCATGTAAGAGGCGGCGAGATTGGCGGCGTTGACCGAGGTCGCGCCGTGGGTCAGCACGGTCGAGCCCTGCTCGATCAGCCGCTTCATCAGGCCGGTCGTGCGCGGCGTCGTTGTCACGCAGACCCGGGGCGCGGCCCCGAGCCGCAGCGCGAATTGCAGCATGTCCCAGGTCTCCTGTGCCTTTTTCCATTTCGCCAGCTCATCGGCCCAGGCGCAGTCGAACTGCGGCCCGCGCAGCGCCTCGGGCTCCTGCGCTGTAAAGGCCATCGCTTCGGCGCCGTTCGGCCAGACCAGGCAGCGCCGCGTCGCCTGCCAGACCGGACGGCGGTCGGGCGGCGAACAGGCAAGGATGCCGCTCTCGCCGAACACCATCACCTCGCGCACCTGGTCGAAGGTCTCGCCCACCAGCGCCACGCGGCGGCACGTGCCGGGGTCGCGCGGACGCGATCCCTCGACCTGCGCGCGCACCCATTCCGAGCCCGCGCGTGTCTTGCCCGCGCCGCGCCCACCGAGGATCACCCAAGTGCGCCATTCGCCCTCGGGCGGCC
Organism: Litorisediminicola beolgyonensis; assembly: GCF_042679605.1. Taxonomy (NCBI): domain Bacteria; kingdom Pseudomonadati; phylum Pseudomonadota; class Alphaproteobacteria; order Rhodobacterales; family Paracoccaceae; genus Litorisediminicola; species Litorisediminicola beolgyonensis. The sequence goes on along the minus strand of NZ_JBHTMU010000054.1, from coordinate 14,976 downwards.
ATTGATGCGGCATCGCCCAGAACGAGAACATGTAGGGGAGCGCCATCAGCGCTCCCCGGTCCATCTCATCCAGCGCTTTCTCCAGCTCCGCAGCATCCGCGCAGGCGATCGAGGCGGCAACGGATCTCTTCTCCGGCCGCCTCCAGGTCGAGGGCGTATCCATCGCTAATTCCCGCCTTCCGTTTCTCGATCTCCAGAAGCTGCTTCTGCGCCTCGCCCGCCAGCTTCAGCCAGTGGCGCGCATCGCTCAGAAGCTTGTCGGTGCCGCGCGCCTGCTCGATCCCCTCGAGCCGGTAGAGACCGGTCGCCACCGCCTCGCGCAATTGCGTGCGCAGGCTGCCGAGCACGGTCACAAGGTCGCGGCATAACTCGGTCAACTCGCCCAGTTCGGGCGTCACCTGGTCGTCTTCAGTCTCTTCGGTCATCGGTCCTTGGTCCTTCTCTGAGGAGGCTCGCCGATGCCCCTGCGTGCGGTCCTTCCCGATCCGACCGCCCGTCCCGTCTTCTCGACGCCTGCCCCTTCTACAGGCGCAACACGCAAAAATCGTTTCTCGACCGAACGCTGGCACCCGCTCTTAAGGTGACCGCACAGCACCCCCTAGCGCCGCGCCGCGGCGCGCGCTAAGCCTGTGGGATGGCCCGTTTCCTGCTGCTCCAGCTCCGCCCCGAGACCGATGCCTCCGACGCCGAACACGCGTCGATCCTGGCCGCGACCGGTCTCGACGAGGCGCGCGTCCACCGCATTCGCCTCGACCGCGAAAACCTGCCCGACGGGCTCGACCCGGCCGATTACGCGGGCACCATCGTCGGCGGCGGCCCGGGCTGCGTCAGCGATCCGCCCGAGACAAAGTCACCGCTCTCGGCGCGCATCGAAGCGGCCTGCCTGTCGCTCATGCCCGCGATCACCGAGGGCGATCTGCCCTTCATGGGCTGCTGCTACGGCATCGGCATCCTCGCCCATCACCTGGGCGCCGAGGTCTCGAAGGAGCGCTACGGCGAAGCGGTCAGCGCCGTGCCCTGCGCGCTCACCGACGCGGGCCGCGTCGATCCGCTTCTCGAAGGCCTCGCCGACGGCTTCGCCGCCTTCACCGGCCACAAGGAGGCCGTCCAGCACCTGCCCGAGGGGGCGGTTCACCTCGTCCGCTCAGACCCCTGCCCGTTCCAGATGATCCGCTACGGCCAGAACGTCTACGCCACCCAGTTCCACCCCGAGGCGGCCCCGCAGGACTTCGCCCAGCGCGTCCAGATCTACAAAAGCTACGGCTATTTCGCGCCGGAAGAGGCCGATGCGCTGGCCGATGTCTGCCTCAACGCGCCCGTCACCGAGCCGCGCAAGATCCTCGAGGCCTTCGCCCGTCGCTACGGCTGAAGTGGCCAGATCAGCGGGATCAGGAGCGCCGAGAGCACGCCGACCGACAGGTTGAGCGGGATGCCCACCTTGCAGAAATCGAGGAAACTGTAGCCGCCCGGACCATAGACCAGCGTGTTGGTCTGGTAGCCGATGGGCGTCGCGAAGCTGCAGGACGCCGCCACCATGACCGCGACCACGAGCGGCCTCGGGTCGATCCCCAGGGCCTGCGCGAGGCTGATGGCGATGGGCGTGATCACCACCGCGACCGCGTTGTTCGACACCATCTCAGTCAGGATCGAGGTCATCAGGAAGATCGCCCAGACGATGAACACCCCGTGAAGCTGCGACACGATCGGCGCCAGCGCGTTCACGATCAGCTCGACCGCGCCCGAGCTTTCCAGCGCCGCGCCGATGGCGAGCATCGCGAAGATCAGCGCCAGAAGCTGGCCTTCGATGAAGGAGAACGCCTCGTCGCTGTCGACGCAGCGCGTCAAGAGGACCACCGCGACGGCGATGACCGAGAGCGCGAGGATGGGCGCGACGCCCAGGGCCGACAGGATCACGATGCCCGCGAGCGCGCTGAGCGCGATCGGCGCATGGCCGCGGCGATAGGCGCGTGCGGTCGGCTGCGAGACATCGACGAGGTCCATCTCGTCGGCCAGCCGCTTGATATCGGCAGGCGCGCCTTCGAGAAGCAGCGTATCGCCCACGCGCACGACGAGATCGTCGAGCTGGCGGCCGATATTCTGGTTCCGGCGATGCACCGCCAGCGGATAGACGCCGAACCGGCGGCGGAGCCGCAGCGCGCCGAGCGACCGGCCCACCATCTTGCAGCCCGGCGTGATCAGCACCTCGACGGTCGTGGTCTCGACCGAGGAGACCTGATCGACGCGCCGCAGCGACTTGTTCCTCTGCAGTCCCAGAAGCTCGGTCATCTGCGTCCGGAGCACCACGCGGTCGCCCACCTGCAGCTCGACGGCCTCGAGATTGCGCCGGAGCGACAGGTCGCCGCGGACCACGTCGACGAGCCGCACGCCCTCGCGCTTGAAGAGCTGCACCCCCAGCACCTCGCGCCCGATAAGGTCCGAGTCGGGCGGGATCACCGCCTCGGTGAAGAACTTCATCCGGCTCCGGTCCGACAGCATCCCGGCCATGCTGGTCCGCTCGGGCAGCAACCAGCGCCCCACGAGCCGCAGGTAGAGCATGCCCCAGATCACCAGCACGATGGCCAGAGGCGTGACCTCGAAGATGGTGAAGGGCTCGAGCCCGCGCGAGCGGGCGACCCCGTCGACCAGCAGGTTCGTCGAGGTGCCGATCAGCGTCAGCGTGCCGCCGAGGATCGCGGCATAGCTGAGCGGGATCAACAGCTTGGAGGGCGACACGCCGATCACCTTGGAGAGCTGCACGAAGATCGGCAGCATCACCACCACGACCGGAGTGTTGTTCATGAAGGCCGAGGCGACCACCACCAGCGCCATGATGCCCGCCATCGCGACGCGCGGGCGCTTCTGCGCCTCGGCCTGCGCATAGGTGGTCACCGAGGCCAAGGCCCCGGTCCTCACCAGCGCCCCCATCACCAGGAACATCGCCGCGATGGTCCAGGGCGCGGGGTTGGCCAGCACGTCGAGCGCGGCGTCATAGGGCAGAAGGCCGAGGCCCAAGAGCACCGCGACACCGCCGATGGCCACAACCTCGGTCGGGTAGAGCTCGCTGATGAAAAGCGCGAACATCACGCCGATCACGCCGAGCGTGACATAGGCCTGCGCGTCTGCGCCGATTTGCAAAACGTCCATGTCGCTCCGTGATTCCGCTGGCAATCAGGGCATAGTGTCGGCTGCGCCCAAGGCTGACAAGCGCGACAGGTGGCGGGGCGTCGGCCCCGTTCGGATCAGGGCCCGGCCTGCGCCAGCCGTCCGCCCTGGCGCACCATCTCGATCCGTGTGGCGCGCCCGGTGCGGTCGTCGGTCTCGACATAGACGCCGCAGAGCGTCGCCTCGTCGAGCGCGGGCTGGAACCGGGCCTTGGGCATCCCGGTGATGAAGCGGCGCATCGGCTCGACCTTGTCCATGCCGATGACCGAATCGTAATCGCCGCACATCCCCGCATCGCTGAGAAAAGCGGTGCCGCCCTTGAGGATCTGCGCATCCGCCGTCGGAACATGGGTATGCGTGCCGACGACGAGGCTGGCGCGGCCGTCGCAGAAATGGCCCATCGCCATCTTCTCCGAGGTCGCCTCGCAATGCATGTCGACCACGATGGCCTGCGCCTGCCCGCCCAGCGGGTGCGCCTTGAGCACCGTCTCCATCGCCGAGAACGGATCGTCGAAGGGCCGCTTCATGAAGACCTGCCCCAGCACCTGCGCCACCAGCACCTTGCGCCCTCGCCCGTCCTGGAAGAGCCGGTGACCGCGCCCGGGCGCTCCCTTGGCGTAGTTCAGCGGCCGCAGGATGCGGCTGTCGCTGTCGATATGGCCAAGCATCTCCTTCTGGTCGAAGGCATGGTCGCCCAATGTCACGCAATCGGCCCCGGCCTCGAAGAGAAGCTTGGCGTGGTCCGGCGTCAGCCCCGCCCCGTTCGACGCGTTCTCGCCGTTGACGATGACGAAATCGAGCTTCCACTCCTGCTTGAGGCGCGGAAGCGTGTCGCGGATCGCGCTGCGGCCGGCCCGCCCCATCACATCGCCGAGAAAGAGGATCTTCATACCCGCTGCGTAGCGGGAACGCAGGCGAATGCAAAGCGGCAATCACCCGCCGCGCGGAGAGAGGGATCGCGGCAACGCCTTCCAGAAAAGTTTTCAAACCGCCCTATTTTTGTGCGCGATGCGTGCAAACATGTGCATATGACGGGCGTTCTGAAAACATCCCTCGCTGTGCTGGCCCTCTTGGCCGGTCCCTGTGCAGCAGTGGCCGACGGGCCCGACACCCGGGCCGACCGGCAGGCCTATATCTTCGCCGATTGCGCCGGACGGCTGCGCGCGCATCTCGAACATGGCTGGCTCGACGGCACCCATGACGCCGGGACCGAAGCGCAGGGCCTTGCCTTCGACGACGTGCTCGACGCCCTGCCCCATGCCGTTCCCGGGCCCCTCCTTCTGGACCATCGCCTGCGCGCCAAGGCCCACCAGGCGCATCTTTTGCAGCTTGCCGCCTTCCACCTCGACCCCGAGCGGCGCAGGCTCGCGCGGGTCCATGCCGACCGGCTGCGCGCGGGCTGCACGGGCCTTCTCTTGTCCTGAGCCCGCCCGCACGGTGCTGAAAGCCCGGGCGTCGTGGAACTCGGTGCCTGCGGCGACGGTTTGACCTCTTGCCAATCCCCGGGCCAGAGAGGACAACCGGAGCCATGTCACAGCGTTCCGACAACCCCGCCGACCCGTTCAAGAAGGCGCTTGCCGAAGCGACCAAGACCATGGCGCATGACCGCGATCTGCAGGTCAGCTACTCGGTCGATCCCTCGGGCCTCTCCGGCGAGAGCATGCGCCTGCCGCAGGTGTCGCGGCGGATGACCCGCGACGAGGTCATGCTGGCGCGCGGCACCGCCGACGCGCTGGCGATGAACCGCCGCTACCACAACGGCCAGACCCACGCCCGCTACCAGCCCTCGGGCGAGATGGCGCGCGAGATCTACGAGGCGATGGAGACCGCGCGCTGCGAGGCCGTCGGCGCCCGCGACATGCCCGGCACCGCGGGCAATATCGACGCCAAGATCGCCCATGACGCCGCCCGCAAGGGCTATGGCGAGGTGCGCGAGGCCTCCGACGTGCCGCTCGCCACCGCCGCCGGGTATCTCGTGCGTCACCTGGCCACCGGGCGCGAGCTTCCGGCCGATGCGAAGAACGTGATGGAGCTCTGGCGGCCCCATATCGAGAAAGAGGCGGGAACGACGCTCGAGGATATCGCCGGGAAGATCGGCGACCAGGCCGAGTTCGCCCGCTTCACCCGCCAGGTGATCACCGATCTCGGCTATGGCGACCAGCTGGGTGACGACCCCGACGCGCTCGATGACGAGGCGGAGGACCAGGCCGAGGACGGCGCCGACGAGCAGGAAGAGCCCGATTCCACCGGCGACGAGGACGAGGGCGAAGAGGCCGACGCCTCGCCCGACCAGAGCCAGGAGCAGACCCAGGACCCGAGCCAGGCGCAGGTTTCGATGGACGACGCCGCCGAGCAGGAGCTGGGCGACGAGGTCGAGATGCCCGAGGGCGAAGCCTCTCAGGAGCCGCCCGCCCCGCCCCCGGTCTCGGATGCCGATCCGAACTACAAGGTCTTCGACACCACCCATGACGAGGAGATCCGCGCCGAGGAGCTGGCCGATCCGGCCGAGCTCGAACGGCTGCGCGCCTATCTCGACCAGCAGCTCGAACCCCTGAAGGGTGCCGTGTCGCGTCTCGCCAACAAGCTGCAGCGGCGGCTCCAGGCCAAGCAGAACCGCAGCTGGGAGTTCGACCGCGAGGAAGGCATCCTCGATGCCGGACGGCTGGCCCGGGTCGTCGCGAACCCCACGACGCCGCTGAGCTTCAAGGTCGAGAAGGACATGGAGTTCCGAGACACCGTGGTGACGCTCCTTCTCGACAATTCCGGCTCGATGCGCGGCCGACCGATCTCGATCGCGGCGATCTGCGCCGATGTCCTCGCCCGCACGCTCGAGCGCTGCGACGTCAAGGTCGAGATCCTGGGCTTCACCACCCGCGCCTGGAAAGGCGGGATGGCGCGCGAGAAATGGCTGAACGAGGGCCGCGAGCAGCAGCCCGGCCGCCTGAACGATCTTCGCCACATCATCTACAAGGGCGCCGACGCGCCCTGGCGCCGGGCCCGCGCCAATCTCGGCCTGATGATGAAAGAGGGGCTCCTGAAGGAAAACATCGACGGCGAGGCGCTCGAATGGGCGCATCGGCGGCTCGCAGGTCGTCCCGAGCAGCGCAAGATCCTGATGGTGATCTCGGACGGCGCGCCGGTCGACGACTCGACGCTGTCGGTCAACCCGGCGAACTTCCTCGAAAAGCACCTCCGCGACGTGATCGCGATGGTCGAGCGCAAGCGGCAGGTCGAGCTTCTGGCGATCGGCATCGGTCATGACGTCACCCGCTATTACGACCGCGCGGTGACCATCACCGATGTCGAGCAGTTGGCCGGTGCGATGACCGAGCAGCTCGCCTCGCTCTTCGACAGCGATCCCCGCGCCCGTGCCCGGATGATGGGCATCAAGCGGGCCTCGTGATCCGGCGGTGCGGGCCTTTGGCCCGCGCATGTCCTGCCGCTGCGGCCCCAAGGGGCCTTGCGGCGGCGGCAGGGGGCCAGCCCCCTCTTGGACCAAAGGTCCAATTCACCCCCGGGATATTTCCGGACAGATGAAACCCAAGGGCCGCCCCGCATGCGGCAAGCGAGGTGAGATGTTCCAGAGCTTCGAGGACAGCGCGCGCCCCGAACAGGGACCGCCCCGGCTGGAGAGTCTGCGCGCGGAGCTGGCCCGCGAGGGGCTCTCGGGCTGGCTGGTGCCCCGGGCGGACCGGTTCCAGGGCGAATATGTCGCGCCCACCGACGAGCGTTTGGCCTGGCTCACGGGCTTCACCGGCTCCGCCGGGTGGTGCGTGGCGCTTGCGGAGCGCGCCGGGCTCTTCGTCGACGGGCGCTACCGGGTGCAGGCCCGGGCGCAGGCGGCCGAGGCGTTCGAGATCGTCCATTGGCCGGAGACCGGGCTGGCCGAGTGGATCACCGGGGCGCTTGGGGGCGCGGGCCGGATCGGCTTCGACCCCTGGCTCGTGACCGTCGAGCAGAAGCGCAAGCTTTCCGAGGCGCTCGGGCAGATTGCCCTGGTGCCCTGCGAGAACCTGATCGACCGGGTCTGGACCGACCGCCCCGCGCCGCCCATGGGCCGCATCCGCGCCCATCCCGAGAGCCTGGCCGGGCGCGCGCACGCCGACAAGATCGCCGACCTGGCGCAGGGGCTGGGCGGTGCGCGCCACGCGGTCATCACCCTGCCCGACAGCGTCGCCTGGCTTCTGAACATCCGCGGCAGCGACATTCCCCGCAACCCGGTCCCCCACGCGATGGCGATCCTGCATGGGGATGCGCGGGTGACCCTCTTCGTCGAGGCCGGGAAGCTCGAAGAGCTTGGCGATCACCTCGGGGCCCAGGTCACGGTCGCCCCGCCCCAGAGCCTCGGCGACGCGCTTGCCGGGCTCGACGGTCCGGTGCGGATCGACCCGGCCAGTTGCCCCGTGGCGCTCGCGCAGATCCTCGCCGATGCCGGGCTGAAGATCATCGAGGGCGAGGATCCCTGCCTTCTGCCGAAGGCGCGCAAGACCGAGGCCGAGCTTGCGGGCATGCGCGCCGCCCAGCTCCGCGACGGCGCCGCGATGGTGCGGTTTCTCGCCTGGCTCGATGCCGAGGCGCCGGGCGATCTGACCGAGATCGCCGTGGTCCGCAAGCTCGAGGCCGAGCGCCGGGCGGGCAACGAACTGCTCGACATCAGCTTCGACACCATCGCCGGGGCAGGCGCGCATGGCGCCATCGTGCATTACCGGGTGACCGAGAGAACCGACGCGGCCCTCGAGGCCGGGCAGCTTCTCCTGGTCGATTCCGGTGGGCAATATGCCGACGGAACCACCGACATCACCCGCACCGTGCCCATCGGCCAGGTTGGCGAGGAGGAGCGGCAGAATTTCACCCGGGTCCTCCGCGGCATGATCGCGATCTCGCGGCTGCGCTGGCCCAAGGGCCTCGCGGGCCGCGATCTCGACGCCTTCGCCCGCGCGCCGCTCTGGGAGGCGGGGCTCGATTACGGGCATGGCACTGGCCACGGGGTCGGCGTCTATCTCTCGGTCCATGAAGGGCCGCAGCGACTGGCCCGCACAGGCACGGTCCCGTTCGAGCCGGGCATGATCCTGTCGAACGAGCCGGGCTTCTATCGCGAGGGGGCCTATGGTATCCGGATCGAGAACCTCATCGCCGTGGCCCGGGCCCCGGACCTGCCGGGTGGCACCGTCGAGGAGATGTTCGTCTTCGAGACACTGACCTATGTGCCGATCGACCGGCGCCTCGTGGTGCCGGAGATGCTGACCCGGCCCGAGCGCGACTGGCTCGACGCCTACCACGCCACCTGTCGCGCGCGGCTGGAGCCACTGGTCGAAGGCACGGTCCGGGACTGGCTGATCGCGGCCACCGAGCCGCTCTGACATGACCCTGTCGCGAAGCAACGACAGACAGGGCAAGATAAAACAAGACAAGGGAGAGACGAGATGAGCGACGATATCACCATCCGCCCGGCCGAGGGCACCTGGGTCGTGCGCGCCGGTGGCGCGGTTCTGGGCGAAAGCGCCGATGCGCTTGAGCTGAGCGAAGGCAACCTGGCGCCGGTGATCTATTTCCCGCGCAAGGATATCGCCATGGCGCTCCTGGATCGGACAGACACGACGACGGAGTGCCCGAAGAAGGGAACGGCGAACTACTATTCGATCATGTCGAAGAGCCGGACCTACGAGGACGCGGTCTGGACCTACGAGGACCCCAAGGAAAGTGTCGCGCGGATCAAGGACTACCTCGCCTTCTACACCCAGGACGAGGTGATGGTCGAACAGCTCTGAAACGGGCCGATTGGATCAGCTGTGCTCCTCGGCCGCAGTTGCGGCGAGGGCGCGGTTATAGGCCTTGAGCGCGTCGAGATGGAAGAGCGCGCCCTGCAGGATGGGGCGCTCTTCGGGAGTGTCCGAGGGCACGGCGACCGGCAGGCAGGCCGCGCCGGAGCGGTCGAAGAGCGGCAGCGCGGTCTCGAGCGTCGCGGAGGGCGCGACATAGAGCCCCTGCCCGATCATCTCGAGGCAGGCGTCTTCCTCGGCGGCGCTGAGATCGGTCGGCTTCCGCATCACACCCGCGACCCGGAACATCGCCAGGAGATAGGCCTGCGGCCCCGCCGCGAGGTGGACATTGCGCCGCTCGAGCTGGGTCAGGAAGAAGCTTCGGTCGATCAGCCGTGAGGCGACGGCGGTCGAGAGCGAGACCGAGACCATCACCGCGAGCCCGGTCTGCCAGTCCCCGGTCAGCTCGAACACGATCAGCGTCGTCGAGATCGGCGCGCCGAGAACCGCCGCGGCCACCGCCCCCATGCCCGCAAGCGCATAGAGCGTCGCGGTGCCGGACTGGTCGGGAAAGAGCCCCGTCGCGAGGATGCCGAAGGCGAGGCCCGTCAGCGCCCCGATCATCAGCGAGGGCGAGAAGACCCCGCCGCCCATCCGTCCCGCCATGGTCACCGCGAGCGCCGCGACCTTGAGCACGGTGAAGATCACCGCCTCGTGGAAGAGAAGCTGGCCGGTCAGCGCGCGCGAGGTCGTCTCGTAGCCGACGCCGATGATATGCGGATAGAAGATCGCCGCGAGCCCGAGCAGGAGCCCGGCAACCGCGGGGCGCAGGAGATGCGGCAGGCCGAGGCGCCGTTGCAACCGCGTGCCGAGATCGTCGGAGACGAAGATCGCGCGCATGGTGATCACCGCGACGATGCCCGAGACGAGGCCGAGGATCAGGAAGGCCGGAAGCTCGAGATAGAACTCGATCACCGTGGTGCCCGGCAGGCGGAACTCGGTCACATCGCCGAAGGCCAGACGGTTGATCACCGTGCCCGCCGCCGAGGCCACGACGATGGGCGCGAAGGCGTGGAGCGCGAAATGCCGCAAGACGACCTCGAGCGCAAAGAGCGCGCCCGCGATGGGCGCGTTGAAGCTCGCCGAGACCGCGGCGGCCACCGCGCAGCCCAGAAGGTCGCGCCCGGTGATGCCGTCGACCTTCAGAAGGTTCGACACCCAGCTCGAGATCATCGCGGCGATATGGACGACCGGGCCTTCGCGGCCCGTCGACCCCCCGGTCGAGAGCGTGATCCAGGAACAGAGCGCCGAGGCGATGCCGGCCTTCTTCTCGACTCGCCCGTCATTGAGCGCCGCCCCCTCGATCACGTCGGCGACGCTGCGCAGGCGGCCCTCGGGCGTGAAGAGATGCAGGATTGCACCGACGACCAACCCTCCTGTCACGGGGATCGCGACGACCCAGTACCAGGGCAACGTCTCGGCGAAGCTCGCGAGGAGGTTCGGGTCGTCGGTGCCATAGACCGCGGTTTGCAGCCGCTCGATGGCGATCCGGAAAAGCAGCGCCGCGAACCCCGCCGCAACCCCGATCGCGAGCGCGATGAACCAGAACTGGATCTGTCCCGGCCCTTGATGGCGCAACAGATCCCAGCCGCGCGAAATCCGCGCGCCGATCCTCTGCCGCCGGGAGCTTGTGGGTCCGTCCATCTCCGCCGTCCGCTTTTGTCCCTTGCTAGGGACTTTGGCGCGTTGGGTGAAGGGGGCGCGCCGGGATTAGGCCGCGCCTGTGGCGCGGCCCGATGCGAGGGGCCTGCCCCTCGCGCTCCCCGGGATATTTTGCAGACAGATGAAGAGCATGGCGCGGCGCGCAAGTGAGGGGTCCAGCGCGTGGGATGGCCTGCGGGACCCGCCTGTGGCGGACCGAAGGCGCGGGGCTCAGCCCGCCAGCAAGGCCCGGGCGGCGGCGCGCGCCTCAGTCGTGACCGTGTCGCCCGCAAGCATCCGGGCGATCTCGTCCTCGCGGGCGGTGGGGTCGAGCGGCGTCACGGTCGAGAGCGTCGCGCCATCCGCCACGCGTTTCTCCACCCGCCAGTGATGCGCCCCGAGCGCGGCGACCTGCGGGCTGTGGGTGACGACGAGCACCTGCCCCTGCTCCGCCAGTCGCGCAAGGCGGCGGCCGACCGCATCGGCGGTCGCGCCGCCAACCCCGCGGTCGATCTCGTCGAAGATCATCGTGACGCCCGCATCGCGCTCCGAGAGCGCCACTTTGAGCGCCAGGAGGAATCGGCTGAGCTCGCCGCCCGAGGCGATCCGGTTGAGCGGCCCCGAGGGCGCGCCGGGGTTGGTGGCGGTGGTGAACTGCACCGCATCGCGGCCCTCCGGGCCGTCCGGGGCGGCGCCGATCTCGGTCGCGAAAACCGCGCGCTCCATCTTCAACGGTGCAAGCTCGCCCGTGACCGCCGCATCGAGCGCCGAGGCCGCGTTGCGGCGGCGCGCCGAGAGTGCCTCGGCCGCCTGGTCGTAGCGGCGCGCCGCCTCCTTGCGCGCGGCGGTAAGCGCGGCCAGATCCGCCGCGCCCTGGTCGAGCGCGTCGAGCCGCGCCTTCAGCGTCTCGGCGAGCGATGGCAGCTCTTCGGGCAGCACCTGGTGCTTCCGGGCCAGCGCGCGGAGGGCGAAGAGCCGCTCTTCGGTGGTCTCGAGCGCGGATGCGTCGAAGCTCAGCCCGTCGAGACAGGTCTCGATCCCGGCCATCGCCTCGCCCAGCTCGGTCATCGCGCGTTCGAGCGCCGCGAGCGGAGCCTCGAGCCCGCCCTCGGCGCTGTCGGCCACGCCGTCGAGCCAGCGGGTGGCGTCGCCCATGGCGGGCTCGGCGCCTTTCTCCAGCGCCTGATGGGCGCGCGCGATGTCGTCGCGGATGCGCTCGGCGGCCTGCATCCGGCGGCGCGCGGCATCGAGCGCCGCTTCTTCTCCGGGCTCCGGCCCAAGCGTGTCGAGCTCGGCGACCGCGTGGCGCAGGAACTCCTCTTCGGCGCGCGCCGCCGCGAGACGCGCCTCGGCCTCGGAGAGCGCCGTCTCGGCGCGGCTGAGCGCGCTCCAGGCAGAGCGGGTCTCGGCAAGCTCCCCCTCCGCCCCGGCGAAGGCGTCGAGCAGCGCCCGGTGGCCGCGCGGGTTCAGAAGACCGCGGTCGTCATGCTGTCCGTGAAGCTCCACCAGCCGGTCCGAGAGCGCGCGCAGGACCTCGCCCGAGCTGCGCCGATCGTTGACCCAAGCGGTCTTGCGCCCGTCGCGGGTGTTGACGCGGCGCAGGATCAGCTCGTCCGAGACCGGCAGTCCTGCCTCTTCGAGAACCCCGCGCGCCGGATGATCCGGCGCCAGGTCGAACACCGCCGTCACCTCGCCCTGCTCGGCGCCCTGGCGGACAAGCTCGGCGCGCCCGCGCCAGCCCAGGACAAAGCCCAGGCTGTCGAGCAGGATCGACTTGCCCGCCCCGGTCTCGCCGGTCAGCACGTTCAGACCGGGCCGGAGCTCCAGCTCCAGCCGGTCGATGATCAGCATGTCGCGTATTTCGAGCGCGCGCAGCATTACCCTGCCCCCGGCGCGGTGGCTGTCAGAGCCACTCGCCCTTGACCATCTGGCGGTAGATCCGGGTCAGCCAACTATCGCCGAAGACCCGCGCCTCGAGCCCGCGGCCGGTGAGCAGCGCATAGGCGTCCTCGTACCATTCGGTCGACTGGTAGTTGTAGCCGAGGATCGCACCGGCGGTCTGCGCCTCGTTCACGAGACCGAGCGACAGATAGGCCTCGACCAGCCGGTAGAGCGCTTCGGGCGTGTGAGTGGTGGTCTGGAAATCCTCGACCACGACGCGGAAGCGGTTGATCGCGGCGGGATAGTGGCGGCGCTTCAGGTAGTAGCGGCCGACCTCCATCTCCTTGCCCGCGAGGTGATCGAAGGCGAGATCGAATTTCAGGATCGAGGAGCGCGCATATTCGCTGTCGGGATAGCGCTCGATCACCGTGCGAAGCGCCTGCAGCGCCTGGAAGGTGAGGCCCTGGTCGCGTCCGACGAGGTCGATCTGGTCGTAATAGGAGAGCGCCAGTAGGTACTGGGCGTAGGCGGCGTCATCGTCGGTCGGATAGAAATCGATGTAGCGCTGCGCCGCGCCGCGGCTGTTCTCGTAATCCTTGTCGAGATGGTAGGCATAGGCCTGCATGATCAGCGCGCGCTTGGCCCAGTCCGAATAGGGATAGAGCCGCTCGACCTCGCCGAAATAGAAGGCCGCCTCGTCCGGGGAATTGCGATTGATCTCGAACTCGCCGCGCTCGTAGATCTGCTCGGCCGTGAAGGCTTCGAGCTGTTGGGGCTGCGGACGATTGCCGAGGGCCCCGCCGCATCCCGAAAGCGCCAGTGCGGCCAAGGTCGCCCCGATCACCGCTTTGCGCGCTTTGCCGCCTGCCATTGCTCGATCACCCTGCGTCTTCCGACCGGGCATCGCCCCGTCACTTGGCTCGGTCCTAGCACAGAAATTTGCGGTGCAAAACGGGTTATGGCCGCATGCTCGCGCAGTCGCGACCGCCACGCCTCAGGCGACGGCGGGCATCTCGTCGAGCTGCGCACCGACACCCGGCAGCCGCGCCCGCTGGGCGCTGTCGCATTCCACGAGGCGATAGGCCCCGTCGGCGCGGAAAAGCTCGTGCAGGAGAAGGTTGGTCATCGAATGACCCGCCTTGTGCCCCGTGAAATGGCCAAGGATCGGTGCCCCCGCCAGCGCAAGGTCGCCAAGCGCGTCGAGCATCTTGTGCCGCACGGCCTCGTCCGCGTGGCGCAACCCGCCGGGCGAGAGGACCGCGTCGCCATCGACGACCACGGCGTTCTCGTAGGTGCCGCCCAAGGCGAGACCGTTCGCGCGCATCTCCTCGACCTCGGAGAGGCGGCAGAAGGTGCGGCTGTCGCAGAGCTCGCGGACGAAGGCGCCGTTGCGCAGGTCGAGACGGCGATCCTGGGTGCCGATGGCCGCATCGTCGAAGGCGATGTGGAAATCCATCACGAGCCCGTCCGACGGCGTCAGCCGCGCCCAGCCCTGGTCGGTATGAACCTCGACGCCAGTCAGAACCTGAATGGCCACAACGGGCGCGTTCAACATCCGCAGGCCACGGGTCAGGAAGCCGCGCACGAAAGGCGCGGCGGAGCCGTCGAGGATCGGAACCTCGGGGCCGTCGATCTCGATCAGGGCGTTGTGGATGCCGCATCCCGCCAGAGCCGCCATGACATGCTCGATGGTCGAGACCTCGACGCCGACGCCGTTGCGGATGCGGGTGCAGAGCGGCGAGCGCTCGACCGCATCCCAGCGCGCGGGCACGAGCGTGTCGCCGACAAGAATGTCGGTGCGGCGGAACCAGATCCCGTGATGCGCGCCAGCCGGACGCACGGTCATCTTGGCCGGACGGCCCGAATGGAGGCCCTGGCCTTGGAACGTGATCGGTGCGCGGAGCGTCGTCTGCATGAAGCGGCCTCGTCTGTCCTGCACAGGGAAGAAACGGTCCATACCGCCTGTCCGGTTCCCGCCGCGACCCTCTGTCACGCGCGCTCCGGCAGTTGCCCCAATGCTGCACAGCCTAGCTAAGGATCCGGGCCCGCGCTCTCAAATCAAAGATTGCAACGCTCTGAAATATCGTGAGCGATCCATCGGCGAGGCTTCGCCGCCCCTGTGGAAAACTCATGTAAGCGCCTGATTACAAAAAGAAACACCCCCTCCGAAGAGGGGGCGTTCCAGCGGTGAAACTCACGAAGTTTAGTTGGCCTGGCGCCGCAGGAAGGCCGGGATCTCGATGCGATCGTCTTCCGGCTCGTCGTCGTGATCGACCACCGGGGCGGTCTGACGCGATTGGACCGGGGGCTGGCGGCGCGCGGCGGCAGCCGGAGCCTCGTAGCCCGAACCGGTCATCCGGTTGATCAGCGAGTTGATCCCGAAGCGCGGCTTGTCCTGCTCGGCGGCGGCGGCGCGGGGTGCGGGACGCGACGCGCCCTGCCCCTCGGGACGGGCCCGGGCGGCAGCGGCCTG